>JAYYHM010000148.1:0-5645 GCA_036148415.1 Planctomycetota bacterium | reverse complement strand
CCCTTCAAAAGAGACAGTCCAACAGGTTTATGATTTTCTGAAATCAAGAGATGAAGACCCCATCGAACTGACACTCGAGGAAGTAAGGAATTTCATTGGCACAAAGGACAGTAATGAAGCCATCAGCACGGCAGAGCAACTCATAGCCAAAACGGGAGTGATCAAAAGGCTGGATAGCAATTCTAATCAAGCAGTGATTCGTATTGATTCTGACTTACCCACATTACTTGATCTAATACCCAGAGAAGCAAAAATTCGCCGCAGGGTACTACAAGCGGCGGAATCTGTAATAGGTAACCTACGTGGCGAGGATGTCTACACAACACTCCCTTACCTTGCGAACATTGCAGATGTCGAGAGATCACAGCTCAATCGAGCTCTTCGGGAACTCTGCAAATTAAAATCATTCGACTACGTACCGCCCTTTCGAGGACGCGGGATTCATTTTGTCGATCATGGACGACCCTTTGATACGCTAACCATTGACTTTGCAGAGCTTAATGAGCGTAAGAACGGCGAATATGAAAAACTGGAGTCAGTCATTCAATTCGCGAGGCATCCGGAGTGCCGGCAACTAGCAATTTTAGAGTACTTCGGAGAAGAACAACCAAAGAAGTGTGGAAGCTGTGATCGATGCCGACCGTTCGCAAGCAGTGTCTCACCTGAACAGCACACCAGCGGTAGCCAATCACTTTCTGACGTTCAAAATCAATACTTGTTTCGTGGTTTACAGATTGTGATGAGTGGTGTGACGAGGATGCACGGACGTTTTGGCAAAAATCTTGTTGCTCAAATGCTGTGTGGTTCCAAGAACAAAAAACTCACCCAATGGAAATTGCATCGACTTAGTACCTACGGGCTTCTCTCCAGCATGAAGCAATCTGAAATTGTATTGATCATGGATCGATTGAGTGAATTTGGTTTAGTCTTACAGCAGGAAATTGAACAGCGGCGACCAACGATTCACATGACCGATTTGGGTCGAGAAATCATGCATGGTAGGTCACCCTTACCAACGGGATTTTATCTTCGGGAGGACTTGGCAAAAAAGTTGGTAGATGCCACTCAAAATCTGGAACCAATCGATACTGACGACAAACAATTCCATTCAGTCGCAAGTCACTCCGCAACCGACTATGGCGTTGAGACTGAGGCAAAAGATGAGGAACCGGACAGTCCGCTGCGTGATGCATTGAGACTTTGGCGTAGAAAGACATCCGCCGCACTCGGCTTGCCAGCCTATCGAGTTCTTACTAACTCAACGATGGAACGTATCATTGCCAGCCCGCCAACATCCATGGAAGAGCTTCTATCAATCAAAGGCATTGGGAAGTCAAATTCGGATCAGTTCGGTGATGACATCCTAGAGATCGTTGTTCGAATGGATCCGAGCCCCGCGAATCATCAAAGCGTTTCTGCTACAGCTCCTTGTGGAAACTCCAATCCGGGTGAATTTCCAGATGCCAATTCTCTCGAGCGACCGCAAGACAATACCGGCAATAACCTATCTGTAACCACAAAGAATTTGATCTTAGAAACCGATTCTGAAAGGAAGTTGGATGCTTCTTCCGCATCATTCGTTAAATCAGATGCATACTGGACTCTACGCCTAATCCAAGCGGGTTTTACAGAGACGGAAATACTGTTGATTAGAGGAATTAATCGGGCTGATTTACAGGAACATCTGCGAGAGGCGGAGAACTATGAGATTACTCACAATCGAATAGGGCCGGATCAGGCCAAATTTTGACTGCAGCTACCGTGGCGAGAGCAATTCACTGCTCAACCAGCAAGGATCAGACTTCGGAAATCGGGGGCCCCTTTCAAATTTTCTGCGACCGTGGTTTTATTTTTAAGCAACACCGCGGACGTGACTCGATAAAAAATTCTCCAGCTACAAAGTGACATTTCCAAGTTTTTTTCGGAACCGCTGATTCGAAGGTGAGGTCGTGAAAATGTGGCTTTTTTAATAGAGTGCCGAACATTAAATACGGTGTAGCTATTAAGTTGCCAGAATCCTCGGTTTTTGAACGGTTTCGCGTAATACCCGCTTTTTTCGCATTTTCTATGCAAGCAGCAATGAAAACCGCCTACTCAGTCGGTTAGTCAGTTCAACACTTACCCACTACAATACAATAGTAAAGAGAGCTGTCAGCGTCCGAGTCACTTTTTGGACTTCCAAGGACTCAATGCTTTGCACTGGCACGGCTCCGCATCGATATCGGCCGAAGGCAGGAAATGGATAAGAAGACAGATCAGCGTGAGACACCCGGAACTGAGCAGCCTGAAAATCGGCGCGGCAGTAATTCGTTATTAATAGCGATCATTATAGCTGCTCTTGTTGTTTTACTGTTTTACAACCGTCAGGAAGAGCGGTCTGGAATCTCGGCAAGTTTTTTTCAGACGGAATTAGATAAGGGGAATATCGAGGAAGTCGGGATAGCAGAAAGACGAGTGTATGGGAAATTCGTTACCCGACCAGAGATTCCTGAGCGTGCACAACTCAACTCCACACAAGACGCTCGACCAAATATCTCCGAAGAAAATCAGTACCTAGAGAAGTTTGTCTTCAATCGCCCAAATGACGCTGGCTGGGTAACGCAACTAGAATCTCAACTCAAACTGCAGAACGTCAGGTACAGCTATCTGGAGCCGGACAATACTCAACAAATCATCTATTTCATTGCTCTGATCGGTCTGCCCCTAGGAATATTGTTTTTTCTATTCATGATGCTGAGAAGGACTCGCAGCGATATCATGGGCGGCGGATTTTTATCGGGATTCAGCAAAAGCCCAGCGAAGCGATTTGAAGCAAGTGAAAAAATGGTGACATTTAAAGATGTCGCGGGCCTTGAGGGAGTCAAAGCTGACCTAGAAGAAATTGTGGAGTTTCTGAAAACCCCGGATAAGTTCCAGAAGCTTGGCGGGCGTGTGCCGAAGGGAGTACTGCTCAATGGTCCTCCTGGCACGGGAAAAACATTACTAGCGAGAGCAGTGGCCGGGGAAGCAGGGGTACCTTTCTTCTCCGTCAACGGCAGCGAATTCATCCAAATGTTCGTTGGTGTCGGTGCCAGTCGTGTAAGAGATCTCTTTAAGACTGCAAAGGATAGCAGCCCAGCGATTATCTTCATTGACGAGATTGATGCCGTGGGAAGGCAACGAGGTGCTGGTTTGGGTGGAGGCCATGATGAGCGAGAACAAACTTTAAACCAAATCCTTGGGGAAATGGACGGATTCTCGGCCAACCAAGCGGTGATTGTCGTCGCAGCAACCAACCGGCCTGACGTTCTCGACCCAGCACTTCTACGGCCTGGTCGTTTTGATCGGCACATCACGGTGGGCAGGCCCACCATGAAAGGGCGAGAAGCGATCTTTAAAGTTCACATCCGTGAGGTCCCTCTCGCCGAAGATGTGGAGCTGCGTAGGCTTGCAGCCGGAACGGTTGGACTCACCGGAGCTGACATCCGCAACATGGTTAATGAAGCTGCTCTGTGGGCAGCGCGGCAAAACAAAAAGATTGTTTCGATGAGTGATTTTGATTTCGCTCGAGACAAGATATTGATGGGGGCGAAAAGGGAAGAAGTTCTGCAAGATAGCGAGAAAGAGAAAACAGCTTACCACGAAGCCGGTCATACGTTGACCGCTTGGCATCTCGACGGAGCGCATGTAGTACACAAAGTAACAATCATCCCGAGAGGTCGCGCCCTAGGCGTCACGCAGTATGTGCCGAATGAGGATCGACTCAGCATCAGTCGTAAAGAACTTGACCACCAGCTAATTGTTCTCCTCGGCGGCAGGGCTGCCGAAAAAATCATCTACAATGAGACTTGCGTCGGGGCAGAGAATGACCTTGAACGTGCAACAAGTCTTGCTCGGAAGATGGTTACTCATTGGGGAATGAGTCCAAAAATTGGACCGGTAAGCTACAAAACGAGCGATGAAGATCCATTCTTGGGTCGGGAAATCCAGCAATCTCGTCAGTTCAGCGAACATACTCAGGAACTCATCGATGAAGAGGTAGCAAGAATTCTTCTCGAAGCAGATCAAAAATCGGAGCAATTGTTACGTGAACACCGGGTCGAATTGGAGAAAATCACCAAAGCTCTACTAGAACATGAAGAACTTGGTGAAAGGGAACTCACTGAGCTGATAGGTCCCTCGATTCAATCTAAAATGAATCCCCAGAAAGAAGAAAAGCCATCAAAAGAAGTGGAAGTTGAAACATCGACACCTTCTGCAGATACCGAGCCTCAGGACGGGTCTGCCGAAGAATCAAGTCAATTAGACAAATCAGCAGAGTAATGAGTGGATGCTCGCCAGGATCAATGCGATACCCTTCGGACCGAGATCTGTGTTCACTGAATACGGAAAAAAATGGCTAAGAAGAACCGGCAAAAGCAGAGAACCAGCTTCAAAAAGAAGTACCAAGAGCGTGTTCGCCGTAGCGACTTAACCCGTGACTTTCATACAGGTGATCGAGAATCGCTAGCTGATGCCAACCAGAGTGAACGAGTAAGTGGAAAAGGCGAGCTAACCCGGAAGAGAACCTACGTCGAGCGTTCTGGAGCCGCGACTACCGATCGTGGTCACCCACTAATATCAGGCAGAGTCATCAGTGTACATGGTCTCAAAAGTCGGGTACTAGCGGATAACGGTGTGATCTATGAATGCGCGCTTCGGCAGGTATTGAAGTCCCTGAGCATTGATCAGAGAAGTGCTGTAGTCGCAGGGGATAGAGTGCAACTGCGAGTTGCATCGGCGAAAGATGGTATGATTGAAAGTGTAGATGACCGATCGGGAATCATCAGCCGCACGAGCCGTGGCCAACAACACATTCTGGTTGCGAATGTTGACTACCTGTTGATCATTACAAGTGCTGCCGAACCTGGTATTAAACCGGCGCTAATCGATCGCTTTCTTCTCACCGCTGAACATTGTGGTGTGAAACCTGTCGTTGTGATGAACAAGGTGGATTTGGTTGATCCTGCTTATCTTCAGCAAATGGCAGGTGTTTATGCTAATCTCGGCTATCGAGTTTTGCTGACATCTGCAGCGAATAATCTGAACATCAAATATCTCAAAGCTCTGCTAAGCGGTAAACAGACAGCCTTAGCGGGTCAGAGCGGGGTAGGGAAGAGTAGTTTGTTGAATGCGATTGAACCTGGTCGAGGACTCGCAGTGGCGGCCGTAAGTCAAGATAATGAGAAAGGGCGACACACCACGACTGCCGCTCAACTAATCCCGTTGGAGGCTGGGGGAGCGGTGTTCGATACCCCTGGAATCCGGCAGTTTCAACTCTGGGATATAGCAGCTAATGAAGTAGCAGGATTAATGCCCGACTTAAGACCTTTTGTCAATGGTTGCCGATATACCGACTGTCTACATCTGAACGAAGATCTATGTGCTGTTAAAGATGCTGTCGCAGATGGTAAAATTGATGCAAGACGCTATGACTCCTACTGCCATTTACTCGAAGACGATTTGCTTCAAGCAGCACAGCACGATTAGTACCAGTGAATCTCTTACATCCTTCAGCTTCAGTAAATCAGTATTGAAAATTGTCTGGACTAAATACGTTATCAAGCAATAATTTCTCTACGATTTTGCACATAGTCCCACAAAACAAACCGATCGAGATCTTTGCC
>JAYYHM010000147.1:0-3325 GCA_036148415.1 Planctomycetota bacterium | reverse complement strand
CCTCAAGCGTCTCGAATGGCCTGGGGGTGTAGTAATCCAAGATTAAGTTTACCCCCGACCGCGCTACCGCGTTGTACTCCCTGGGTTGCACACCAAGCGTATAGAGGAAGTCACATGATTTGAGGTTTCTAAAGAACTGCTTGCGGTTCCGATTCTCAACGATCCTTGCCCCTCCCAACGCACCATGCGCACGAGAGGGATCTGCAAGCCCGAACGCGACATCGAAGTCATCAGAGAGTGCTCTTCCAATCTCGTACCTTCTCAAAGCCGGCGCGGACATAGGATCTCCTGGAACCTCTCCGAGCGGTACAAAAATGCTCTTTCGCCGTGTCATTTGCGCGAAACCGTGTGTAAGGGTATCAGCATCCTTTAATCAAACCTGAAATTGTCTCCAAACCCTTGAAACAAGACGGAACAAAATTATTCGAATTTAGGGAGGGGAGGAATTGCGAGCGCACCAAAGAGGAAGAGTATTTAGATCCGCTCCTTCCACGCATCGACAATTTGCTCAAGTGTGGATTGGAGCGAATGAACGATGCTCCAATTTGGGTAATGGCTCTTGATTTTGCGGAGATCGCTGTAGTAACAGATATGATCTCCTGAACGAGCTTGCTCCACATAGCTGAAAACCTGCGGCCTTCCTGACAACTCTTGCACAGAACCGAAGGCCTCAAGGATGGAACAGCTGTTACTTTTCCCTCCACCCAAATTGTAGACTTCACCCACTCGGGGCGAAGCAATGAAGGCGTCGGCAAACCTCGCTACGTCTTCACTGTGGATGTTGTCTCGAACCTGCTTGCCTTTGTAACCAAAAATCTTGTACTCGCGACCTTCCAAATTACATTTCACCAGGTAGCTTAGAAAACCATGTAGCTCAACACCGGAATGGCTAGGTCCCGTCAGGCATCCTCCCCTGAGGCAACACGTCGGCATCCCGAAGTACCGCCCGTATTCCTGGACCAGAATATCGGCCGCGGCCTTAGAAGCGCCAAAAATCGAGTGCTTGGATTGGTCAATCGATAGCGACTCGGGAATGCCATCGGCAAAATTTGGGTCGGCAAACTCCCATCGACTTTCAAGCTCTTCCAGTTCGATTGAATTTGGTCGGTCACCGTAGACTTTATTGGTCGACAGGTAAACAAATGGGCTATCGGGGCAATATTGCCGAACGCCCTCCAAAAGATTTAACGTTCCGACAGCGTTTGTTTCAAAGTCATCGAAGGGAATATCAGCCGCCCTATCGTGACTTGGTTGGGCCGCGGCATGTATAACGGCGTCCGGACGTAATCGCTTTAAAAGGTCAAGCATTTGATCCCGGCTTCGAATATCCATCTCATGATGGATAAAATTTCCGAGGGAAGACTCAAGCCTTCTTTGGTTCCAACGAGTATCACCCTGAGGGCCGAAGAAGACCGCTCGTTGATTGTTATCTACGCCGTTGATTTCCCAACCTTGGCGGTGGAAATACCTGCACATCTCCGAGCCGATAAGCCCGGAGGATCCAGTTACCAGCAGTCGATTCATTTTGACAATCCAATCCAATCATCTTGTGATTCTGCAAATTCTGCAATTTCACTGAGTATTTCATAGACGCCCATTTCAGGCTGCCAACCCCATGTCTCCGATGCCAACGAATGGTCTAGCACCACCCAAGGCAAGTCGTAGACTCGATTCCCACCTGCCGCCTCAACAACTTTAGCGCCCCAACGGTTGCTGCAGAAATCGCTCAACTGACGCAGAGATATCGCAGAGTCCATACCTCCCGAGACGTTGATTGTTCTAGGGTGATCCTGCGGGAATTCATTCATCTGCATCACCAACAAACGTGCCAAGTCTTTCGGATGCAAGCAGTCACGGACCTGAAAACCACTGCCTCCAAAACCGATGTATTTCAGTGGGTGGTCCTCACGCCAACTGTGTAGCCAGTAAGCAAAAATTCCTTGGTCAGCCTTGCCGAATTGCCCAGCCCCGGCCATCACTCCGCACCGGTTTACCCAAACCGGAAAGTCAAATGCACTGCCATACTCCAGTGCGATCTTTTCCGAGGCTAACTTTGTAATACCGTAGAGTGAAACAGGAGGTTCGGTGGAAAAATCCTCGCGTATTCCGTGAACTCCCTCCCCCTTTGATACCTGCTCGTCTTCCAGTTGAAATGCGGACCCGTCATCGATTACCGAAAGTGATGCTAACGGTGGTATTGAGTAGACTCGGCTAGTGCTTAATAAGATGAACCCAGCGTTCTCTCGTCGACAGCATTCCAAAAGGTTAACGGTTCCGCCAAGATTGGAGTCAACAAGCTTGCGACTGTCCCCATCTTTTATGCCCGCCAGCACGCTCGGATTCGCGGCGGCGTCAATCAACCAATCAATGCCTCTGCAGAATTCAAGATCTTGGGCTAACCTTACATCTCCATGGACGACACAGATACCTAGGTTTCGCAACCGATCAACATTTCTCCAAGACCCTCTTCGCGACAGATTATCAACCCCGAATATTTCAATCTGATCCCCACTAAATCTCTGCCGAATAGCCAGAGCGATTTGACTTCCCACGAAACCGCATATTCCAGAAATGAGAATCTTCATCAACTTACCATCAACCCATCAGTAAACGGCACCAGACCACCCCAAGCTTGCCGCGATATCCACAGTACAGATATTCTTGCCGAAATCTTAAAGATTGCACCAACTACGCACCGTAAATTTCTCCGCAACAATCAGCGTGACGCTGACCCCTCCAGTTGGATCATTTCCGGAAGATCGCTGGGGCGCTTAAGTTCCAGTTGCCGCCGCCAAAGAATGCTTGGAAGCTTAATCGACAACTCCAACGAAATCTTTATAAGTTGCAATGAGCGTTTCCATTGACGCTTAAGGAGTGCACCCGAAATTCTCGAGATACATTCGAACAAAAACTTGGCCACAGACTTAGTTAAAATCTCTTCATGGTTCTTCATCACGTAGATCAGAAAACCTCTTTCGCTCCTAATTTGCGAGGGCTTAGTCTGACTAGGATCTTCTAGGTGATTGAAATGGTGGACGATTGCTTCGGTACTTACAAGGGTCGTGAATCCGTGAATCCGGCCTCTCCTGAGCCAGTCAATCTCCTCGTAGTACATGAAGAATATAGGATCAATCATACCTACCTTTTCAATGTATTCTTGGCTGAGTGCAAGGGCAGCACCGGAGCCAGTCCACGTTTTATAGAATGGTCGGCGAACGTCAATTACTGAATCACGTATGAAGTCAGGCGTCGATGAGAGAATCTGGGTGTAACCTTTATCGGCAGTATCTCCTTCGTATGTCCGAATTGACGAAGTCACTGCGCC
>JAYYHM010000146.1:0-4438 GCA_036148415.1 Planctomycetota bacterium | reverse complement strand
AATCGTTGCCATGAATACTGGCGCTATCGCCGAGAATCTTGTTGAGAGTGAATTATTTGGCCACGTGAAAGGATCCTTTACCGATGCGGTATCAGACCGTGAAGGTGCATTTCAATATGCCAATGGTGGAACCTTGTTCCTTGACGAAGTTGGCGACATGCCGATGAGTACACAGATCAAATTATTAAGGGTCCTGGAGGAGAATCAGATTACTAGGGTCGGCGATAATAAGACGTTGAAAGTGAATGTGCGGCTGATTTCAGCGACCAACCGACCGTTGGATGAGATGATTGATGAGGGACTGTTTCGGAAAGATCTCTATCATCGTTTGCGTGTTGTGACCGTGGAATTACCTGCTTTGAGAGAGCGACGAGAGGATGTTGTCCCACTGATGGACCATTTTCGCAAACTCTTTTTGCGTCGTCATGACAAGGCAGTGGCACATTTCACACCTGCGGTCACGAAGCGGTTTTTTGAATACCAATGGCCAGGGAATGTTCGGGAATTACGTAACTTTGTTGAAACCATGGTGGTTCTCGATACGGATGGCAAGTTAGACATTGATGATCTGCCACCAGAATTGTGCGTTGATGGTGAAGAATTTGAGCATGAGGTGGATACCATCATAGGATCGGAATCCGGGCTAATTGGGCAGACACTAAGTGTTATCGAAAGATGGGCGATCGAAGAGACATTAAAACTGACTAATGACAATCGCGATGAAGCGGCGAAAGTGCTGGGGATTGGAGCAAGAACCCTCTATCGAAGATTAGATCAATATAAAAAGGATGAAGACGAGTAACATCTGCTCGAAAAATCCTAACTGGATCGAAACCTGTCTGACTAGGCGTTCTGTCGGGCGGTCTCACCAGTTTTGTAGAGACTCCGGAAGCGAACTTTGATTCTCACAAAATCTATTCTTCTTGAGATTTGTGGATTTTGCGGTCGATGTATGTACCTGCTCTGTCCTGTGAATAGTGTTCGGATAAAACGGCTTCGAAGTCCTCACGCGACCGGATTCGAGCCATGGATAGTCGAACGGTCTCATGATCAGGATGGCTCTGAGAGTACTTGATGCAAAACTTGCGCATCAGTAGGGGTGCTCGATTTTCAGGATATGTGGATTCACAGAGTGCAAAATGCTCCCTCATTACCTCAGCCTGTCTATGAAGGCTTGGTGGTTCGGGCAAGGGGTTTCCTTTTGCGAGAGCGAGGCACTGCTCGAAGATCCAGGGATTACCAATAGCTCCCCGAGCGACGGTTACTCCGTCAACGGAGGTTTGTTCAATCATATCGAGGCAATCTTGTGCAGTGAACAAGTCACCACTTCCAAGTATGTTAATCTGCTCGCCAACGTGTTGTTTAACTTCTTTTAGGAAACTCCAGCGGGAAGGACCGATGTACCGCTGCTCAACTGTTCGACCATGGATCGTTGCCGCTGCGAGTCCGAGTTCGATTGCGCCATCGAGTATTCTGAAAAACTTGTCACGACTCTCGTTCGAGTCATCAATACCACGGCGCATCTTGACAGTGACGGGGATTTCGTCCGGAACAATTTCTCGGGTTCTCCGAAGAACCTCAATTGCAACTTCTGGCTGTGAAAGGTGAAAACCGCCACGGCACCGACCTAACACTTTTTTTACGGGGCATCCAAAATTTACATCGATAATGTCAAAGCCCGCTTCAACTAATTTAAGTGCACCCGAGGCAAATTGCTCAGGTTCCGCTCCCATGAGTTGTCCACCAACCGGATGTTCGTCGGGGTGTATGTCCAAGAAGTGCTTGGTTTTTTGTCTTTTGCTCAGAGCGAGGAGGAATTGATCAAGCATGACCTCACACAGGCCGTAGGTCGCACCATGTCGTCTAGCGATAACCCGCATGGGGAGATCGCTGTAGCCGGACAACGCTGCCTGAACAACTGGAAACCCGATTTCGAGATTTCCAATTCGAAGTGGCTTTGGTGATGGGTTTTGACTTTTTGGTGGAGAATGTGAGAGACTGGCGTCCAGCATCCGAGATGTCCGTAAATTAATGATAGTGGTGATCAATTCGGATATTTTCAAGACTCCCACGAATAGGATCAAGCCATGGTATATGCGGCAATGCACCGCGCCGTTACGATTTTGGCAGTTCTTTTTCCTGTTGCCAACGCATTTGCAAATAATCCAAAGATGAAGATCGAGACCTCAGTCTTCGGCAAAACTAAGACCGGCGAAGAAGTAACCCGTTACACTTTGGTCAATTCCCGCGGCTACTCTGTCTCCGTGATGGATTTTGGAGCAACATTATTGGAGGTCGTTGTTCCGGATCGCTCAGGCGAGTCGTCCAATGTAAACCTTTGCTTCGGAGATTTTTCTTCCTACGAGAAGGGCCACCCTTACTTTGGAAGCTCCGTGGGTAGATTTTGCAATCGCATCGGCGAGGGAAAGTTTAAAATCGATGGGGTGGAGTATCAAGTCACTTTGAACTCTGGGAAGCACCATATTCATGGTGGGAAAGAGAATTTCTCTTACCGTCTGTGGGACGGTGAAGTAGTGCGACAAGAGGATTCAGTAGGTGTTCGATTCAAGCTTTTGAGCCAAGATGGTGAAGAGGGCTACCCCGGGAACCTCACTGCACATGCTTTGTACACTTGGAATGATGAAAACGAGCTAACGATCCAGTATTCTGCTCGGAGCGACACGCCCACCCACGTTAATCTCACAAATCATAGCTATTGGAACCTCGGAGGCGCAGGTTCTGGGAGCATCTTGGACCACGTAGCAATCATTTATGCTGATCATTGGCTCGATGTGGATGAGGATCTGATTCCAACTGGTCGCCTGAATTCAGTCCAGCAAACTCCTTTAGACTTCCGGCAAAATGAAACGTTTGGTCGGCGAATCGCGGAATTACCCAATACCAAAGGATATGATCACTGTTTCGTTGTACGGGGTGATGTGGGAAAAATCAGGCAAGCTGCGAAAGTGATTGACCCTAACACAGGGAGAACACTTGAAATTGCGACCACTCAGCCGGGGATGCAGCTGTATACAGCAAATCATTTACCTGGTACGGAACGTTCCAATGGCTATGAACGTCACCATGCATTTTGTTTGGAGACTCAGCATTTCCCGAATGCTCCTAATGTTTCAGCTTTTAAGAGCACATTGCTACGGCCCGAGCAAACACTGGTTGAAACAACCATTCATCGATTTGGGGTTCAGAATTGACGGGTGTTGGATGAAAGTCCAATGTCTTATGCCTGCGGGTTCCCTTTGATGGAATTTTTCTCAACTCCGCCGAACGCCTTCTATTAGTATCTCCTCATCAAGCTGAACGTCTAAATAGTAGGACAAACCCCAATATTCCCCACATTTTGATTCATCGCGATATCGATCTAAGTTCAAACGACCGATAAACCTTGACATTAAATGCGCAATAAGTTAGCTGAGACTTAGCATTTGGTGTTTTTGGAGGTTGTGTGCGATGACTTTAGATCTGTTGATCGGTATTTCAACAATACTTGCCTGCTCTCTGCTTGCCTTTCTCTACATCGTAGGTTCGCCATATCCGAATCAGCGTTTCCTCTTTTTCTCAGTTCTATTGCTTACGCTGGGCTTTGTAAGCTTTTTTGCTGAGAAACTGGCTTGGGCCAGGTTGATCCCCAGCGAACACGTAATTTTCGTGGCTAATTTGGCACCTTTTTTATTGAGTATTGCCGCAGGCCTCTCTTTGCGAAGCTCTCAGATCAGACGAATCATTCGGCCCATCGCCGCACTTATATTTTTAGTCGTGGCCATGATCTATGCTGTCATACCTTATTGCCGACCGATTCTTTATCCAGTTGCATTGAGTCAACAGACAGTCTGGAGCAGCGACTACTGCTTACAGAGCCATGCTTCAAGCTGTGCGCCAGCTGCAGCTGTGACGCTTCTAAAATTGAACGGGGTCACTTACTCAGAAAGGGAACTCGCGAATTGGTGTCTGACCAGTGAGAAAGGTACCGCTTCGCTCGGGCTGTACAGAGGATTAGCACGAGCGGTGACCTCCACCGCCATCAATCCCCGAGTCGCGCCGATGGATCCGTCTGAATGGGTTAAGTCCGCGGCTGTTCCTAACATTTCGTTGGTTCGGCTAGGTAAGCCTCCGAGTGTCATTCCACAGTTCAAGCTTTATGGAAACAAATCCTTCCGAATTGGTTTTCGGGGGGAAGGACACGCGGTCGTTGTTCTGGGAAGATCGAAATCGGGTGGATGGAGAATCCTCGATCCTGCATTCGGCGAAACCATTTGGACGGATCAGCAAATGCAGGATCGGTACACCGGTGAGGGTATTTATCTTGCCAAGCAGAACTAATCGGAGAGCAAATATGTTATTGGATCTAAAAGAGGGACAGACATGGGTGATTAATACCTGTCTTCTCTCGATCAATGGCGTTGAAGAATGACTACGCAAT
>JAYYHM010000145.1:0-3510 GCA_036148415.1 Planctomycetota bacterium | reverse complement strand
TCACGGGAGAAATGACTGCGAGACTCTTGGGTAACATTTCGCTAAAGAAAATAATGACCAGCAAACTAGCAATGGTGAAGAACATCGCATGAGATGCACCCGACTCGGTTTGTGCCCCTAGCCTGTCACCCACAATGGCGGCGATGGCAAAGTAGGTCATGTTAATCAACAGATTCCAGAAAAGAATCGCTGAAAGTAATTGATCAGGTGCATTCAGTAGTCGATCTGCTTGACTCCCTGCTGCCCCCATCGAGCGCAATTTCTGCCGAGAGGATTGATCAAGTGAAAATAGGGCAGCTTCGCTTCCGCTGAAGATTGCACTAAGCAATACCAGCGTCGTCATACCCGTTAGCCATGGCCATAGGTCCAGTAAGCCAGTCAATTTTCATCTCCGACCGCACCGCGGCCGCGTTCGAGTGAAACATCAAATTCACTTAAAGCGGGAATCATCATCGCTGCAGTGGTAAATACGTAACCGCTTAAGAGAGCTACAAAAACATAAAGATGGTCGGTTTGCAGTAGGAATTGTGTAATGGCATAAAAAGTGACTAGAGGTAGACCAAAGGATGCAAAAAAGATTGCCGAGCTTGGGTTCCTCCAGCCCAGTGATGCGAATAATGCTGCTCCACCACCCAGAATCATGACCAAAAATGGAGCCAGTTGCAGCTGGAATGCTCCACGAAAACTCACCATGATCGTCATGCAAATGGCAATTCCAACGCATAAAAAAAAGACTGTCCCAATGCTGTTGAGAATCGCCGTCCGCCCCGACACATAATTCAATCCACAGTGAATTCCGAGCATAATTACAAAGGTGAAGAGAATGACCGCTCCCAAGATCGCATAAACCATGTTTTCGTAGGACATGACGTCCTGAATAGCCAGATAGATGAGTAGGAGTAATGGAGTCACTAGCATCTCCTTACCCACATAAATGACTCCCACCAATTTCCCAAAGACAAACTCTCTCGGGCTCAAATCCGTCACGAGCAACAAATCTAGGGCGAGACCATCACGTTCATTTGTAACAGAGTTTACCGCCAGTGCATTGACGAGAACGAGACTGATTACGCCTAACCCAGCGAGAGGAAGCGTAGCCGCAGGGAGTGCTCTACCGATTCTACCACCGGCTTCATAGGCAACCCCGTCTTCAATCTGAAACTGGATGATTGCCGCAATGACGCAAAATAATAAGGCAAAAGCAACACGAATAATCATGACCTTACGACCATAAGCCCATGTACATACTTCGCGCCACAAGATCGGATTATCCCAAACGGCCTTTGGCTCCCTCGCACGCCAGCTCACCTGCGCTTCCTTAGTCTCTAACTTCTCTTCATCCTCAGTCACCTTGATTCGGAGTTCTCGAGACGGATTCCAAACTCGAACTCTTAAGATCCCAGTTACCAGTACCGCGATGGATAAACCGAAAGTCGTTACCACAAACCCCGCAAGAGCCGAGAAGGTCTCTGGTGATAAGCTAGACATAGGGGATGCAGCTGCAGCCAACGCCCTGACAGGTGCAATCGCCAATCTTGCTGTCTCGGGAATACCTTGCATTTGTAATGCAAGAATTTCTCCGATACCCAGATAGGTCAAGAGGCTTAAGACCGTCATCGCGATTGCTTGAAAAGTTTTCTCTCTCCAGAGACCAATTACGGTTCCAACACTCCCTGCAAACAGTGTCGTTACAGCTGTGACAAGAAAAACACCACCGACCTGTGCGGGTGAAACTCCGCCTAAGATAGGTAGCACAAGAAAAAGCGGCAGTGCGCTGAGCAATAGTGTGAAGGGTACCAGCAAGGTCGCACTGAGCTTTCCTGCAACAATTTCGAATCCCGATAAGCGGGTCAGTAATAGTAAGATCAGTGTTCTTCGGTCTTTCTCTTGAGCCACACTTGCTGCTGCACCAACGGCTGCCAAGCTGGAAAGCACCAGAAGTTGCAATGGTGCTAAAAGAGTAAACATCCAGCCACCGAATCTTGCTGAGTCGCCACTGGTGGCAAGCGACCGTGATCCATCTAAAACTAAATAGCCAGTGCACAACAGGGTAAAGAGGGACAGGACATAGACGCCACGGGCGACAAATGTTTTTGGGCGTTTCGGTGCGACAGAAGCTTCCCGGTAGAAAATCGGTCCTAGCATGTATTCTTGCTGATCAGTGGCTATCGTTTTGGATTTTGAAACTCCTGTATTTTGGAGCTCTATGAAATAGGTTACCAGAGTGAATACTGGTTGAAAGACTAATCTGCGTTAGGTTCCCGATGGGTTTTCCATCAAATCATCCGTTCTCATCCAGCAAAAAGTACACGAGAAGATTCCATCCAAAGCCTGCAAACTCGAGTGATTGGTTAAGGAGTCGGGTATCCATCCAAGTCGCTCCACGTGAGGAGCAATGAGATTTTTAACAAAAAACCGCGGATATGTGCCCGAAAGGCGTTAAATCGGCCTTTAGCTACATTATCAGTCTTAGACTGAAGTTCCAATGAATTTGACGATCGGGCTAAAATCATCTCAACGAACAGCAAATCTAACCTGTTCTGTCTATGAACGGATCATCGGTCATTGCCCAGACCGTGAGTCACTCATGCTTTTACCACTCTAGTTTGTTACTTCATCATGAACTTTCTCTTTCGCTCAATTGCTGAAGGTAGCTGCCTACTCAATCTTGATGCTTCCAATATGGAGGAAATCATCGAGGCGGCCATCGACTTTCTCGTGCAGACTGGACGGATTCCTGAAAGCCAGAAGGCAATGGTGTCTGAGGGTTTAAAAGAGAGGGAGAAAAGAATCCCCACCGTCATAGGACACGCCTGCGCGGTGCCACACTTTTATGATGATGCAATCACTGAACCAGCGATGGTTTTCGTTCGCCTGAAGCACGCCGCCAACATGGGTGCTCCGGACGGAGTCCCAACACGATACATCTATGTGCTTATCGGATCCTCGGAACAAACCGAAAGCCATCTTGACACTCTATCCTCTATCGCTCGCCTGATGAGTGATAACGTCGTTCATTTTGAGATGATGTATGGCGATAGCCAGCAAGATATGCTCGACGCCATGGAAAGGCATGTCAATCGGAATGTGCTTGCGGCTCCGCCAAAACCTCGTGAAATATCGGAAGGATTAAAAACAGAACCCAAACTATTCGCAGGACTGATAGCTGACATAAAAAGAAGAACACCACACTACATCAGCGATTTCAAAGATGGTCTGAAAGCCAAAACCTTGGCTTCCATCATCTTCATGTTTTTTGCCTGCTTGGCACCTGCAGTCACCTTCGGCGGCCTCATGGGAGAGGGAACTGGTGGAATGATTGGCGTGGAATCAATGCTAAAGGCTACCGCTGTTTGTGGCTTGGCCTATGCATTACTAACAGGACAACCACTGATCATACTCGGTGGGATCGGTCCCATGCTGATCTTCACTAGTAGTCTGTTCGATCTTTGTATCGAAATGGAGCAAACCGAGAACTTTCTCGGTATCTATGGCTGGGTCGGTATCTGG
>JAYYHM010000144.1:0-22611 GCA_036148415.1 Planctomycetota bacterium | reverse complement strand
CTTCGTCTGTCCCTCAAATTGCGGGTGAGGCACACGAACGCTGATGACTGCTGTAATTCCCTCTCGGAAGTCATCTCCCCCTGGAGCCGCTCCTCCCTTGAACAGATTCTCACTCTTGCCGTAATTGTTCAGAGTACGGGTCAGGCCACTTCGAAAACCTGACACATGGGTACCGCCTTCGATCGTATGAATATTATTGACGTAGGACTGGACGTTTTCCGTGAATTCTGTGCTGTACTGCAATGCGATCTCATATTCTGTTCCATCTTTCGCACCCGAAATCTGAATGACGTCGGAATGGATCGTATCACTCGCGCGATTCAAGTGCTCAACAAATTCGGTAATACCGCGCTCGTATTGAAAATCACCACCTTCGCCATTTCTCTCATCATGAAACTTGATGTGCACGCCACTGTTGAGAAAAGCAAGTTCCTGCAGTCTTTTGTAGAGAGTGTCGAAGTTATACTTGGTGACACTAAAAATCTGATTGTCTGCCTTGAACGTGGTCTTGGTACCCGTCTTTTTTGTTGCCCGGCCCTTGGTGACAGGACCTGTGGGCACTCCGCGTTCATATTCTTGTGTCCAAGTGAACCCATCTCGGCTGACTTCCACTTCAGCCCACTGGCTCAGGAAATTGACTACCGTCACACCCACACCATGCAGACCGCCAGAGGTCTGGTATGCACCTTTCTCAAACTTCCCACCAAATTTTAGAACCGTCATCACACCTTCCAGTGTGCTGACCTCTCGATCATAGTCCTCTGACAATTGATCATGCTTGGTGACGGGAATTCCGCGGCCATCATCTTCAACGGTGACGCTACCGTCATTGTGGACGGTGACGGAGACTGTCTTGGCAAAATCAGCCATCGCTTCATCGATTGAATTGTCCACCACTTCGTAGACAAGATGATGCAATCCTCTTACGGCCGTATCACCGATATACATACCGGGTCTCTCGCGCACATGCTCTAAATCTGAGAGGTGCAAAAGGTCCTTCTCCGTGTACTCGGAGTTGGCAGCAGTGGCGGCCGATGCGGGACGCGGATCATTGGATGAATCGGGGTTGGCAGCGTCGCTCATATGGACCTATGAAATATTTTTCGAGAGAAAAGAGTCGGCATCCGAAGATCCCCTTTTGGCCCGTAATTTTAGCGTTTTTCTGCGTCAGCCGCGATGCGGCTAAGGCCTGAAATAGTGCAGATTCTCCAGTCTAGCTGAGGTTTTCAGCTTTTTTTCAAATACTTCTGGTATGCGGTGACCGCCAACTCATCACATCGTTCATTTTCAAGATGCCCTGAATGCCCCTTCACGTGCTCAAACTCAATCTGATGTCGTTGCATGAGCTTATCGAGTCGCATCCATAATTCAACGTTTTTTACCGGGACCAGCTTCGATCCATCTTTTCTCTTCCAACCTCGAGATTTCCAGCCAATCATCCATTTCTGCATGCCTTGCAGTACATAACTGCTGTCGGCATATAGAGTAACCCCACATGGCTCCTTCAAAGCCTCCAAACCCTGAATCACGGCCATCAACTCCATTTGGTTATTCGTTGTCTCTGGTACCCCGTCGCTCCGCTCCAACTCCTTATCCGTTCGAGAACAACGTAGAATGAAGGCCCATCCTCCAGGCCCTGGGTTGCCGCTACAAGCACCATCGGTAAATAAGCTGACTTTCTTCATCTCGCTCCACTTCATCACAAAGGCACGTGATTAAGTGCCAAAACCCACTCGCTATCATGAGACAACTTACGCCCATTCGCTCTAGGAGACCACTGGGATGATCGGTAAAACCATTTCCAAAGTCCCCGATCCTGCCCGTGGACGCCTGAATCAAGGATTCATCACGACGGCAGAGCTTATGATCGAGCGATACCATTCCCCGATTTTCAATTGACTCATTTCTGAATATCTAGATGGACGCACTCACACTTGAGCCGATTTATGGATCCTATGGGATGGCATTATCCATCTCGCTGATCCTGATCGCCGTGACGCTGCGGTTTCAACCCTTGGTTCGGAAGACTTTCCAACGGAAATGGCTAGTTCGACTGCGGTTTCTTGCTTGCATAGTTCTTGTGCTAGCACTATTCCGGCCAACATTGAACTTCTCGAGTGAGCAGGTCACACCCACATCTCTTGTTTTCGCTGCCGATCAATCCCTCAGCATGACCCTCTCCGATGGGGAAGGGCGACCCAGAGAGAGTGTACAGAACGAAGCATGGAAACAGATCGCAAAAGAACTTGAACCTCTCAAGCCGGATCTAGATCTCAAACTCATCACTTACGGTGACAAAGTGACTGAGATGAAGACCAACAGTGCATCTGCTTTAGAATCGATTCAATACGACTCTGCATCGACTGATATCACCGGAGCAACCCAGCATGCCTTGAATATGAATCGCGGCGTAGCACTATCGGGAGTCGTTCTGATTGGCGATGGGAATCAGACTAGCACTCGTGATCTCGAAACCATGCAACTCACTCTTGAAACTCTTAAAGGGATCGGTGTTCCCCTTTGGACCATTCCGATTGGAAGGACAAGTGAGAGCGGGCCTCCCCGCGACGTTTCCATTGATGCAGTACCCGAAGCAATGCAACTCTTTGCGGGCAATGAGTCTTCCATAAATTTTCAAGTGAATGCAAAGAGCCTCACAGGAATCGAGATACCTGTCGACCTGTCGTGGATCGATTCGGAGGGTAGAGAGCTTACCTTTGCAACACGTACAGTCGTACCCAGCAGCGCGGATGATTCGGTTTCATTGTCCGTGACATTCACCGCGCCGGCCGCCGGCAGCTATCAGCTGAAGATCAGCGGAAAGCCTGCAGCGGGTGAGATTGCTACCTCAAATAATGACCAGATCTCGTTCGTTGATATCCGAGAGGGTGGAGGCAAAATCCTATATCTCGACGGCACCGCCACCATGGAACAGGTTTTTTTGCGGAGGGCATTGCGTAGGTTTCCTGATCTAGAGCTTGACTACAAGTGGATCCCGGAAGACACCCAAACCTCTTGGCCAATTGACCTAGAACAGGACTTAAAGGCAGAAAGATATGACATCTTTATTCTTGGCGATCTACCCGCCTCAGCCCTTGGTGAGATTCAGCTTAAACAATTGAGTGAGCTTGTTGCATCGGGTGCCGGTTTACTCACCCTTGGTGGCAGCAATAGCTACTCTTCGGGTGACTACCAGAACACTTCACTCGCCAATGTGCTCCCTGTAGAACTCGCAACGCTGCTGAATCCAAATGACAACCCCAACCCAGACCAGGTCAGTAGTGCACAGATTGCTGGTCCAATCTCCGTATCACCCGCTCAAGTCCATCCGATTATTGATCTTGGTAGTTCAAACCTCAATGAAAGCTGGGATAGATTACCGAGCCTACTTGGGGCCAATCGCTGGGAAGGTACAAAGAATATTCCCGGAGTGGTGACTCTGCTTGAATCAGAGACAAAAGAACCATTGATGGTGATCGGCGAATATGGCGAGGGCCGGGTCTCTTCGGTTGCCTTTGATTCGAGTTGGCGATGGTGGCGTGCCGGAGAAAGTGCAACGCATCGTCGATTCTGGCGACAGACTATGCTGTGGTTACTGTCACGGGAAAACTTCTCCAACAAGGACCTGATCATTGAGCTGGACTCCCGAAGGATCCCTCAAAGATTTTCGGACGAGGAGGCTGCGCAATTCTTCATCATCCCCGCCAACCCCACCGATCAATCATTCGCTGAAGATCTGAAAGTGTTTGTGGTAGAAACTGACGGAACAAGGAAACCCGTCTCGACCCAAATCGAGTTTCGAGCGGAACAACCCATAGTCACAGGAAAAATCCCACCCCTCGAGCCTGGAATTTACCAGTTACAAGCGGTTGCGGGGACGACTGGCGAGAGAGAAGAAACCAGCACAATTACTTTTCAGGTAAGCAAAAAGAGCATTGAACTGACACAACCGGAGGCTGATCCCGATTTCCTGCGTCAGCTATCCGCCGCAACGGAAAAGTATGGCGGACAGTCCTTTCGACCAGAGAACATCAGTGCTCTCTGTGATCTAATTAGAAAAAAACATGCTAGTTCACAAATTAAAGTCACCTCAACCTTTCGCCTCGGCGAAGATCCCATTAGCGGTTGGATTCTTTTCGTAATCTTCACTGGATGCTTGGCTTGTGAATGGATTTTGCGACGAAGATGGGGATTGCCTTAATCGCTCCTGAGCAGAGTTTTTACAGTGGGTAAGTTTGAAGGGAAGTTCACATGATCCCGCCAGCAACCCTAATGGATTTGTGCCAAAACTCAATTGAACAACTGAGCTTGAACGCCATGAGAGCAACGCCGTGAAACGATTTCTACAAAAATCTTGTTTGGCTCTACTAAGGCCGATGGCTCGTATCGCCCGAAGTGCGTTAACCCCAGAGGAGCGTCCCCTGACATTTGATTGGCATGAAATCAAACGGGGCAACGCAAAGAATTGTTTGCTGCTGTTACCTATCGAACGAGCCATTACCGAATCTATTTGTAGTGGGGAATATGAGCAAGAGACCATTCGATTTGTTGAAAAGCTGGTGGACCCTGATATGTGCTGCTACGACATCGGAGGGCACTATGGATACTACAGTGCGACCCTTGCCTCCCTTGCTAAAGAAGGCTCAGTACACACATTCGAGCCCGTCGCAAGCCACGCACATCGTATTCAACAAGCTATAAACAAATCGAAGCTGAATCACGCTCAGGTACATCAACTCGCGGTCGCGGGGGAGTGTGGAGCGCTTGAATTGAAGTTCGCAGGGGAAGATGGGGACGACTCCATGGCTTACCTTGCCACCTACGGTGGTGTCGATACTTCAGCGGCACACGAAAACTATCAATCTTTTCAGAAAACCACCGTCGAAACGATCACGCTGGACAGGGCTGCAGAACAATACGGGAAACCTCAATTTATAAAAATTGATGCGGAAGGGGCTGAAGGCCCGATAGTCGAAGGCGCTCGAAGCCTTATTCATTCGGAGAGACCAAGACTTCTCATCGAGGTTCACGGCATTCAGGAAACCATGCATTGTGCAGAAGTCCTGCATGATTTGGATTATCAAGCGATTTTGTTAACAAAACAAAAAACAACACTGCCAATCCTATGGGTACATCGATCTGACACCGAAGCGATAAGGATTGTTGAGAACATACTCGAAACACGACCGAACATATTTTTCAAGGGCTAAACGGGATCGCACTTTTTCTTAATGAGTTTGACACATGAGACAAAATGACACTCGAAGATGCACGGAATAAGATGGCGTTTGAATCCGTAAAATCTCTGCCTGCAATTACAGTTGTAATACCGGTCTACAACCTTGCGGACTACGTGGCTGACACCGTAAAGAGCGTCCTTTCACAATCCTATCCGGGAAATCTGTCCATCCTCATGCTCGATGATGGATCAACCGATGACTCGCTGGCCATCGCTAAACAATTAGCGGCCAAAAATAATACGATAACGGTGCACACCCAGAAAAATCAGGGACGTGCAAAAACAAGAAACCGTCTCCTTGAATTAGCAGAAACTGAACTGATTGGCTGGATTGACGGAGATGACATCGCCTCGCCACTCTGGATCGAAGAACAGGTCCTTCATCTGTTAAGCCACCAAAAATGCGCAGCGGTCGGTGGCCAAGGATATGCGATGACGGGCAACCGTCATGCCATGAGTCCTATCGAACATCCTCTCTCCCATCAGGAAATTCATGATTGTCATCTCAACGGACATGCCAATGCATTTTTCCAGTCCTGTGTCTTGGTGAGGAAATCGCTCGTGCTACAAGCAGGTGCATATGACGAGCGATTTCCCTGCGCAGAGGACTACTCTTTATGGCTTCGACTGGCTGAGCATGGTGAGCTTCACAATCTCAATTCTGTTCATCTTTACTATCGTGTTCATGCCACCTCGGCAAACTGGACAGTCAATGTTGAGCAGAGACAGCAGGGCCAGCAGATTCTCGATGAACAACGAAGAGCAAGAGAACTACCACCCATTGAATCAGTGGATTCCAAAATCCCACCCACAAGAAAGGATGATTGGAATCGAAGGATCTACTGGATTAATCATGCTTTAAAATCTGGCAATCCATTTTCAGCTCTCGAAATGCTATGCATCGCACTGAGAAAACATCCCTTCTCGCTCGTACTTTGGTTAGCATTGACTGCTGCAACACTGGATACGATGTTGTGTCTCGGAAATCGAACACAGCGTTTCCGTGCCGGGAAAACACCCGTCATCGGTGACTTACCTCGCTTTTCTTTTTATCGACTTGGAAAGCAAATCATTCAGATACGCCGCAAGCTGAGGGCCAGAAAATTTCCAGATACGAATCTCCGTGCCGCCTCCCATGAAATCACGGAGAATCGCGCTGAAGCCGATTAATGAATCCGATGCTGCAAAACATTCTCCAAGGACTACAGTGGGATAAGACACTTGCTTACGCATTACTGACGCGCTGCTGGCAAGCCTTATCCGGCCCAGTCACGATTATCTTCTTGATTGGTTCACTTGACCTACCTGAGCAGGGTATCTACTACACGATCATCGGGATTGTTGGTATTCAGGCCTACTTTGAGCTTGGTCTACTCAATGTTCTGGTGAGTCAGAGCAGTCACACTGCCGCAGCGATGGATCTAGCTTCGAAAACAGCAGCAAAGCAGGGTCAAGATCCATTACAGAATGAACAATGGCTTGTTGCAGCCAGCCGAATGCGAGACCTGATTCAGTCAGCTAACCGCTGGTTCAGCTCCGCAGCTTTATCCTATGCCCTGATTGCCATCGGTTTCGGATGGCTTACTCTTTCGGATTCCCAAACGGGTTGGCAGAAACCACTGTTTGCTGCAATCCCAGCTGCCGCCATTACCGTTGCCCTAGCACCCTCAGTATCCATTCTCGAGGGCGCTGGATTTCGCGATTTGGTTTATCGTTTTCGTTTATTTCAAATGCTCCTAGGCTCAATCAGCGTTTGGCTGGCCTTAGTTTTTGGTCTCAAGCTCTGGGCACTTGTCTTTGCCTCCCTCGCGCAAGCCTTGGTATCCGGCTATCTCATCTTCTTTGCCAAGCGTGACTTTTTCAGACAGTACGTCAATCTTGGTGCAAGGGACTCTTCATTTAAGTGGATGCGAGACGTCGTACCGGTCCAATGGAGAATCGCGCTGATTTCAGCCAGTTTTCACTTCGCAACACAGTTCTTCACGATTATCGTTTGCAAATTTCATAGCGATAGCGAAGCAGCTCCACTCGGAATGACACTCAGTATCTCAACAGCAATTCAAATGGTTGCCCTGGCGTGGGTGCAAACCAAGTATCCTCTTATCGCCATTCACCACGGTGAGGGAAAGAGGGAGCAGGCGGGGACGCTGTGGCGACGCACAGCTTTGGTATCCACAGTACTACTCTCACTCGGTTTTGGCACACTCATTTTATTGATCTGGTGCCTACCACTCTTGGGAGAAACGCTACCGCATAGATTCTTAAACCCGGGTCAAGTCGCGCTGCTGGCCATAGGAGGACTAGCCAATCACATAGCCGCAATCCAAGGTTTTTATGTGCTTGCAATGAAAGCCAAACCCCTACTCGCGGCATCGCTGTTTGGATCGATCCCCACTGCTGTATTGGTTTGGCTCGGAGGATACTACTTCAGTACAGACGGTGTGCTCGTCGGATACGCAGTAGGCATGGGACTCTTCCTCGTTCCGATGCACACTTGGGCGTATATCCAATTTCGCAAAAACCCAAAGCGAGTCTCCGAATAAACAGGGTTCGGAGGGTCCAGCCAGTAACACGCCAGAGCAATCCACAATTCACTTGGCGTACCAGCGGATTGACCACACTGCCAGCAATAACACCATCACTAAAATGTCCTTGCGTTGAACGAATCCGCTTCTCGCATTGAATCTTAAATAATCCAGCAACGCTCCTGTCGGACAACCGTAACGGCAATAAGCCATTGGCAGGAATCTCGATATCGCGAGGGTGATGACCGCGAAGGCGATGGCCCACCAGGTAGCAACGCGGATGAGATACGCATGAAATGGCTCCCACCCTGAAAGATCTGTTGTCGGTGAATACTGAAGGGTGAGATAAGCAATCAGCAAAGTCAGTCCAGGCATAGTCGCTAAAGAAGAGGGTATTCGATCGCGTAAAGACCTGATACGGGGTGAGACCTTAGTGGTTTTAACCAACTGCTGAACCGCGCCGTGAGGACAGAGATGATTGCAATAAATATTCTTCTTGGTGAATACCGGGATTAAGAATGCAACAAGACAGACTCCAAACAGTCCCGGAGCCAGCTGCCAAGCAATCCCCTCAGCAGACCAACCCATTACCAGAGTCATCGAAAGTAAGTTTCCGGTCCAAAATCCCAGCAGTATGATCATCGCAAGCAACCACGCTTTTCGATATCTTTTCATCATCCGCTGGCCAAAAGATTGGATGACGATTGCCAGGAACAACACTGCGCCGGTGGCTACATCTAACCAGCTCCACCGGACAGCCAAATTGGATTCAACTGAATCCTTCAGCTGCAGATTGGCGTTGTAATTCTGAGCTGCCTGAACCAGAGTGTGAGCAATCGTCTGGCTGGTCATTGTCGCACCAGAAACACCCTCCACACCTTCAGCTATCGGATCAAAATCGGCCAGTTGCTTCATATCCATACCGCGAAACAACTTCCAAAAACCATACTCGGTACGGACGTAATCCACATAGGGCTCATTATCAAAAGATTTCCTGATCTTCACCGACTGGATTTTATGCGTGGCATCCAATTGGATTAATAGCTCGGTTGGTCCCTGATAACCAATAACATCATCACTCAGTCTCCCCGTTCGGAGCACGAAACCGATCAACTCGTTTTTGGAGTCAACAACACCACCTGTATCTGAATTCACGGCGACAGCGTCATCGAACCTACTCTTTACTTCTCCCAATGAAATGGGTGTCGGGAACACCAACGAAGGAGCGTCTCCACCCATGCGTCTGGCAACACCCTCCGCGAGCGCCAATGAGGTCAGCGTTGCTCCAGATACACCATCGATGATCCGAGAATCAGAATTCGCGGTCCAATCCCAATCGACAAATTGATCAAAGAAAGCATCATCCCGTTCAACTGCCGTAACGTGATCCCTTGTATCTTCACTCGACAATAGCCTGACGGATAACACCTTTAGATCACGGCTCAAGAGAATGGATGCTTCTGTTGGCCCGCGATACCCGATCGCAATTTTGGCATCGGGAAACGTTCGAGCAATCCAACCCACTCGATTTCCATCGGGATCATCCAAACCCCACAAACCCGTTTGCTCATCCCGTTGAGCAACGACACAGTCAGCAGGGATTCGATGCCCCGCCACGATCATGTCACTTAGACTTGGAGGCGTGAGCCCATCTCTTGGCGAGATGGCCGCGCTGGGAACGGAAACCAATAAAGCCAAAACCAAAATCACGCGTAATGCGTGGACCAAATACGTTCGCCAGCGTGGATGACTAGCGTCTCCACTCACCACAGGTAATGCTAGATTCACGGTAACTCAAGTAAACGAACTGCATCGATGTGAACGGTTCCGTCGGCTCCTTGCGTTTCAATTCTCACGACAATGGTCTCACCCTCAGCAAGATTTACCTGGGTGATCCGCGACACATCCTCTTCAGCTTTCACTTGCTGATTGACAAAGTACGTGCTCGACTTGCCTGCTTGAGTGACCACAACCGGAGTGTTGGTTGATCGATTCTCATGTGACAGAGTGAAGATCTCGATTGCATAATTCCCTGCCTCCTTTGCTTTCAGGGAGTACGTTGCCGAGGAATTAGTATTAGGACTACCGTATCGATATCCATATTGAACGTAATTCTTCAATCCAGTGCCGACCGTCCACGCCCCTTTCAGAATTGCATCGTCATCATCGACTACGATTCCTTCCAACTCTTTCAGAACTCTGCCGGTGGGTGGACCCATCGGTCCTGCTAGAGGTAACGCATCAGCTGGAATCACGATTTCTCCCGACGGAGTGCTACGACGGGCTTTACCCGGCAGCTGCACCAAATCCAAGAGCTCATCAAGGTGATCTTCATAAACATCTCGAGGGGAGCATTGATTGAGTGTGCAAATCGAAGCTGCTTTACCGACTACCTCCCCCATCATGCCACAAGTCTTCATGACACGGGTTGTCCCAAGTGCCTGGTGGGTAACACTGATACATCTTCCAGCCATAAATAGATTGTTTACATTGCGGCTGTAAAAGCATCGATAGGGCACAGGATAACCATAACTTCGATCGACCCCTTTCCCATGCACTGCGATCGATATAAACGGGTTTTCGGGAAACTTCTTCGCATACTGCTGCTTAGGGTAGTGCAAATCAATGGACCATGTACTGGGTACGCAACCATCTGGAAAATCTCGTTTCGAAACAACATCTTCCTCGGTCAGCACAACATCACCCATCAGCCTACGACTTTCTCTTGGTCCACCGATGTAAGCGACCCAAGTTAAAAATGCTTTACGGTGATCGGCAGCCCCATCACGGTTCTTCATTGCGTTAAACGCACCAAAGACTGCCCTCAAATTCCAATCTCGTATACCCTCTGAATCATCCAGTGGATTCTTGTCAAAGCCACTCTCCCAAAACCATTGGCCATGGTGGTCGCGTGGATAAGGAAAATCTTCCATCTCCAACGGCAACGCCCAAGGCGTCTCCGGGAACTCCGCCACTGCTTCCTGCTCATCCCAAGCCCACATATTGCTCATTCCCATGCGTCCATCGGGAGTCATTTCTCGATCAGCATCGGCCCAAGCACCAACCCAAGCATGCCCAGTGCAGTCAGCAAAATAGTTACCAAGAATTCGAACTTCAGCGCCAGTACGAGTATCAATGGCGCTCACGGACTGAATTGAATCACCATCCATCTGCACGGCAAACGCATGATGGTTAAGCATCAGATCAATGTTGGGCTCGGCCCTAACGGTTTGCTCTTTTAAGTCGTCACCAAACTCTTCGTATCGGCCCGGTGATTTTGTTGCTTGATCAGCGAACTCTTCGATAATCTCACCAATTCGAGGGAATTTACCACGTCGGATATTTCCCTTTGCCCACACCCGTACTTCACTGGATCCGTTGCCTCCAAGGACCGGTCGATCCTGTAACAACGCCACTCGGCAACCCATTCGCGCTGCGGAAATCGCTGATCCCATACCGGCATAACCACCACCAATGACTACTAAATCGTAAGGTCCTTTATTTGCAGGCTTTTCAGGTAAATCCAACTGCTTGCGTCGCCACGAAGAAAGCACCTTATCGGCAGGTGGTGGTGTAGCACTGAGATCTGACGTGAGATAGATGCAATCACAGCGACCGTCAAATCCAGTGTCATCCATCAGACGTAGTTCGCAGATGCCTTGGTCCAGTTGAACTTCACCTCCATCCTGCCAACCCCATGTCTCTCCTTCGGTTCCGAAGGTAACAGGGAGTGCCTTACCAGCGAGTGCAACTCGGAACCGGCCTGGCGATGGAGACGCATTCCAGCGTGCCACCCAGTCAAAAGTACGGACCCACACTCGATATTTACCAGCCTCAGGAACTGTGACCGTTGTTTGGGCATCGGCAACCTTCTTCCCCAGTCCATGAGCGAGAAGATACGGAGATCCCATGGACTGAATGAACTGGGTATCAAGCTTCCAACCACCTAGACTTTCAAAGCTTTCAGCCTCTACGAACACTTCTGCACATCGAGAAACATGCATTCCTTGCAGTGCAAGTAATACCAGCAACATCCATCTCATTCGTAAAACACAAGCACCTAGCATCAATCCCTCACTAACAATGAAAATCCAACGATGACGAGTACATTCTCTCGCCAAACGTAAGTTGGACATCATAGCACATCAAAGCAGGTGAAAAATTGTGATGTCAAAACCCCAAATGCGTCCTGAATCCTTCGTAATCATCGTAATGGCAAACGCTCATGATGTTGGCGGATCTCGTTGACCTTAAGAAGCAAAGGTGGATGACTCTTGAGAAATCGGACGATAACACTTGAACCAACATCCCACTGATCACTCACAAGGCTTGGCTGACCCCCGGTAAAATGCAGGTCGTTCAAGAGTAAAGCGCATAGGGCTGGATAATCCTCATGCCTGGATGCAATTCGTACTCCCCGGTCTCGCAGGCGAACCCTCAACTCCGACTCCTGATCGCAGATAGCCTTGGTGATCGGTGACCTGGTGCGGACTTCGATAGCCAGCTTTAATCGCAAGCGATTCAAGGCGACTCGCCGGTTATCCGCTTGACTGCGGCGTTCCGTTGCCTCGGAAACAATTCCTGTCTCACGATGCACCAAAAAAACGCCGCTGCTAGTTTTATTTCGATGCTGTCCACCGGGTCCGCTGCGTCGCTGCGTCCGCAGATCACACTGCGTCAAGAGATCAGCCGTCGGTTTGCAACTGGGATGAATCCCATCCAGTATCACCGCTGATAGTAATGTGGTTTCGTCTGGAAGCTGCGCTCGGGCCTTCAAACTCACGCCTCCGTAGTACTAATCCGCGACACTCTTATTTGAATCTTCATTCCCCAACCATCCCGACAAGGTAAGAATGTTGCTGCAGAATCTGGAAGTTTTAATAACTTCCCGAGTAGTATCTTTTTTTCCATGGTATTTGAGTTTCCCGGCTTCAACCCACGCACCACGTGAATCGATTTGAGCGAGAATCTGTGCGACCTCTCGATTCTTCGCAGAGGAACGATCAGGAGGTCTGACCCTGGGTGCCTCCCAGAGTTCGTCAATCGGCAAAACGGATATCTCATCGTACTCTCTTCTTTATCGTTCAAGCTTTGAGGATACAACGAATGCATAATGATCAGGCAGGTCATCCTTTTCGTAAGTCAGCTTGTATTGCTGATTCATGTAGAGCGGACGGTTAGAACCCAGTTCGTAAAACCGAGCTAGACGTCCGTCAGGGAGCAGAGATTTACGGTAGTAGTTGAGGGCTTTCGGTATTGAACTAAGATACTTTCTAGCATCAGTGTCCTGCCCAGCAAGACGCCTGTACAGGGTCATAAGCGTTTTCATGACGACTTGGGATTCTCCTCCGGTAATTGCAGGAGGTTCAAACTTTCTTGCCCAAGCAGGATGCATTTGCTGATCATATTGTTGTGCCCAACCCGGTTGCGGCTCCGGCAATTGAGCCAACAATAAGAAGTCACCACCCCTTTTTGCGGACTCCAAATAACGTCTATCCGCATAGATTTCCCAAGCATCGAGCATCAGCAAGATCATGTCAGAAATCGTATCGTCATTTAGCGTATAAAAATCGGCGTACTTATCCCCCGGGTATTCACGTGACCATGCCACAGGTATTGTGGCTTTTACATGGGGTGATTTCTCTCGATGGTTAAAATCCTGATAACGCTGAGGCCAAGCACCATTGGAATACTGAGCACTTACAAAACGATCAAGAGCATAAATAGCTGCTTCGTGCACTCGATGGTCAGAAAAATTCACTTGCTTGTCTAGATTCATTAAAAAGCGGCAAGCTAGCTGAGACTTATTATCATCCAAAGTCGTCGTATTCTTTTGCTTGACTTGCTCAATTCCATCCTCCGGACCGGTGAGCGCGACTCTATATCGATAGGCTCTACGGTCTTGATCGGCAAATTCAATACGGTTGTCCCATCCACCTGATTCAAGCTGTCCTTGGATCAGCGCATCAGCTGTCTCCTTAGCAGCCAATATCAGTTGTGGTTCACGACAATATTGAAAAGCAGTCAGTAAAGCTTGGCCCACAAAAGGCGTACCCGGAGCTTCGATCCAAACTGTATGCGGCCCGACCGCCCCTTCACCTTCTCTCCTCTTCAAATCACTCGAGTATTGATAAACATATCCACCCGCCACTGAAACTTGTGTTCGAAAGAATTCTACGGCCCGATTCAATTCAAGACGCACTTCATCCAGAGCTTGCGCGTGGCACTTACCAGCGTGATCCGGTAACAAAAGACCGAGCATCAGGATCACTACATCAAGGTAGACGTTTCGCAGCGATCCCATTTTCTGACCAAATATTAAATCCATCATCGGTGCTTCATCTTCCAATGTTTCAGTCAACACAAAGAAATGAATCCAATAGAGTGGAGCGAGATACCAAATTTTGCTTGCGATGACCTAATTCGGTTTGTCCACTGATTCCCTCGTAGGAAATGCATCAAGCCGAACTTCATACTGCCCGTCACTGGATGCAGAACCACAACTCATTGAAGGCGTATTGTGTTGCATGACGATTTTTCCGTCGCGATCAACCGCAATCAATCCACCGGATTGATGCGGCAATCGATTGTTGATCATTTCGTCCACCGCATCCTCAAGTGATCTTGATGCATAACGCATTTGAGCAATGACATCGTAAGCTGCAGCGTTTCGGATATACTCCTCGCCAATGCCCGTTCCAGAAACTGCTGCGAATCGGTTATCCGCATAAGTTCCTGCTCCCACTACCGGTGAGTCGCCGACACGACCGGCAAGTTTCTTGCTGGTCCCTCCGGTGCTTGTCCCTGCGGCTAAATTCCCATGCTGATCGCGAACCACGCAGCCCACCGTGCCATAATGCTTGCCTTCTCGGTCAGTAGTCCGATTTCCACCGACGGGATTCACTCGGGTGCGCAAGACAGAGCTAAGAAAATAGCTAGGATCTACCTGGACTGCACCAGACTTCTTGGCAAAAGCCTCGGCGCCCTCGGATACCAACAATACATGCGGGGTCTCTTCCATGACCGAACGAGCAACCTGTATAGGATTCTTAATCGTGGTCACACCAGCGACGGCACCACAAGCCAGATTAGCACCATTCATAATCGAGGCATCAAGCTCCGCTTTCCCCTCTTGATTAAGTACTGATCCCTTTCCTGCATTGAAAGATGCATCATCTTCTAAAATCGTAATTACCGCCTCAACAACATCTATAGCACTTGCTCCACTGCTAAGCATCTCCTTACCTTTGGATAAAGCTTTTCGCATTCCAACCAAACGCAACTCTTTTTTTTTCGCGTCCCAGTTGGCAGCATCCCCACCCGCTCCACCATGGATAGCAATAGACCAGGTTTCGGATTCTGTTTTTGTCTGCCCAGACGATGTCATCGCATTCATAACCATGACAAGAAACATAAGAAGTACACAAGCAGCATGTTTTTTCATATCCCACCCCCTTAGTTTAACCCGAATCCGTTTAGCGCGACTCCGATTGCGGCCACCCCGCTTCGCCATCCACCAAGCAATTTAACAGTCTTTTTCGATCGTGCTCACCTGCTGCGTCGATGATTTTGGCCAATACACGAGTTTGGCGAGTAGTTAAAGGAACAGGATCTCCCTCCTGAAGTTTCAGTTGATTGAAGTCGCTCACCATATCAACCATCAATCTTTCAATTCCATCCCCATGAAGCGCACTGACCAAATGATCATACGACGTGTACCGAGAAAAATCACCGTTCTCTGCTTGATCGCATTTATTGAGGACCGTTCGCATATTGGGATGAAAAGAAGAACTATCGTCGCTTTGCAATAGTTTCTTCATTTCGAAAAACTGATGACTTTGCTCGGGCTCACTAATTAGCAAGAGCAGATCAGCGGTCTCCGCTACCTGCATAGCTCGATCAATACCTTCACGCTCAATAGCTCCCGCTCGCTCACGAATACCCGCCGTATCCAAGAGTTCGATAGGCCAGCCGTCAATCACCGTATTTGCCGCGAGGACGTCCCGTGTCGTACCAGCGAGATCAAAGGTGATGCTGCGGTCATATCCTACGATACGATTAAGCAGGCTACTTTTACCAACATTAGGCTGCCCACAAAAAACGACGCGGAATGGCTCAGTTAAAACTTTGCCAATAGTTCGCCGTTTTAAAATTTCAGAGGCTTCCTCCCGGACCTTCGATCCCCATTCCGCGGAATCGCGAAAACTGTGAGTGTGATCCTGAGCCCACTTCAACATTCCGAAACGTCGCTGTTGCATTGCGATGGATGCTGTCTTGGAGGTAGTGCAATGTGAAAGCACCTCGTCGGCCTCAGCAAGTAAAAGCGATTGACCATGATAAGAGTGTCCAGATCTAACTTGGGTCACCCCTAACGCTTGAAGATCTGAGGTAATTCGACTCACAGCAGCAGGTCCACCATGGCAGTGTATTTCGAATAAGTCATCCGAAATCGGTGTCACGACTACTGATTCGGGAGCGAGCGATTTTGTTTCGAGGCCAATCCATTGACCATAACGAATCTGTCCAGATTGAAATTTCACTTGCGTTGCTGGCTGAAAACACTGAGACAGTACATCCAAGGCCCCACCACCCCTCAATCCCACTACCGCGACTGCCCCTCGGCCCATTCCGGTGAGAACCTTACAGAGCAAGTCGGCTTCAGAAAAATTGGCCTTTTGAAGTCTCGCTTTACTCGAGTCTTGTGATTTCGGTACAGACATTCTTGTTACAGTGAATAGACTAAGGGAATTGAACGCCTGAATCCTTAATCGATCGCGGAACTACTTGGCGAGCACGATGGCACACTCCAATCCTGACCTTGATCAGCTATCAGACGATGAGCTTCTGGATATGCGCCTCTGCGATTTGAAATTACAAATCAAGGGAACATCATTAGAGCCCAAAGTAGAGCAGCTAAACGAGGAACTTCGGTCAAGAGGTATCAGTTTCCGACCCCATTATTGGCTTAGTGACGATTGGTATTCTCCTGACGGAATCCCGGGCATCGCAATTCCGTTCTATCTTGCTCACCCTCGTCTGGCGCGGCTAGAGCGCAAACAGCTCCTCGAAGTGGAGGGTGGTACACACCAATGGTGTATGAAAATTCTCCGCCATGAGGCCGGACATGCAATCGACACCGCTTTTGGCTTACATCGACAACCTAACTATCGCCGAGTCTTTGGTAATCCTCAAGCACCCTACCCAGATTACTATCAGCCGAAACCGTCAAGCAAAAAATTTGTTTTGCACTTAGATATGTGGTATGCGCAGGCACATCCGGTGGAAGACTTCGCTGAAACCTTCGCAGTCTGGCTACGTCCAGGTTCCAGATGGAAAACCCGATATCAAAATTGGCCCGCCATCAAGAAACTGAAGGCTGTCGACGCGATCATGAAATCGGTCGAAAACAAAAAAGCAATCGAAAAAAGTCGTCGAAAGATGGATTCTCTCTCCAGAATCCGAAGAACACTACGCACGCACTATGAGCGCAAGCGACTCCATTATGGACTCGATTTTCCGAGCATCTACGATAACGATCTGAGGAAACTTTTCTCAAATGATGCGAATCACAAGCGCAATCCCACCGCTGCCGCATTTTTGAATAAGATCCGAGGTGAATTGCGACGAAGCGTTGCAAAATGGACGGGAGAATATAGCTATACAATCGATCAGGTTGTTCAAGAGATGATCGAACGGTGTAGACGTCTTCAGTTGCGTCTCGGTGATCACCCAGAAGAAACCAAGCGCGACGCCATTATTCTTGTCGCAGTGAGAACAATGAGCTTCCTGCACGAGGGACGCCATCGTTTCGCGTTATAATCTCGCCGGGTCTACACTTACTCTGGTCGCGATTGTTGGTCCACGCTGATCTCCAAGGCATCATTGCATGAGCAAAATAAGAATCCTAGTGCTGGTACGAGACGGTCACGTACCTCTTTCTTCACTTGAAGGTGTACCGGACGAAAAACGGGATGCATGGAAAGCGGAGTTTGATGTATGCGAAACACTTCGCCGCTTGGGACACGAAGTACTACCCCTTGGGGTTTATGATGACTTAGCACCCATTCGGAATGCCATTCAGGATTTCAAGCCCGATATCACCTTCATGATGCTCGAAGAGTTTCATGGCGTCGTTACCTACGACTTTGCGGTCATCAGTTATTTGGAACTCATGCAGCAAGCTTACACCGGCTGCAACCCACGAGGTTTATTACTGAGTAAGGATAAGGCACTCTCAAAGAAAGTATTAACCTATCACCGCATCCCTACACCACGATTCGCAGTCTTCCCGGTGGGAAGAGCGGTGCGCCGACCCAAAAAACTCTCATTTCCACTTTTCGTCAAATCCGTAGTAGAAGATGCATCTTTCGGAATCTCGCAGGCCTCCATTGTTCATAACGACCAACAATTAGCCGAGAGAGTCCGCTTCATTCATGAAAAAACGAATGACAGCGCCATCGCCGAGCAGTACATCGAAGGGCGCGAGATCTACGTTGGCGTCATCGGAAACACAAGACTTAAGACATTTCCAGCTTGGGAAATGAACTTCGGGAGTCTTCCCCCTGAAGTTGCCCGAATCGCAACCAGTCGAGTCAAATGGGACCGCGGGTACCAGAAAAAACATGAGATCACCACGCATGCCGCACAGGATTTGGACTTAGCAATGCAAGAAAAAATCTCCAAGCTGTGCAAACGGGTGTACAGAGCATTGAGCTTAAGCGGTTACGCGCGTATGGATCTGCGTTTGACAGAGAAGGGCGAAATCTACGTCATCGAAGCAAACGCCAACCCCAATATTGAGTTTGGTGAGGATTTCGCAGAGTCAGCTGAGTCGACAGGTGTGTCTTACGAGGCGCTTCTGCAACGCATCATCAACCTCGGACTCAACTACAAAGCTGCATGGATGAACGTTTAAGCATGATTACCAAACAGCAAAGCAACAGCCCTCGATATCAAGGTATTATCCCACCGCTCGTCACACCACTACTCGATCGAGATCGACTGGATCGAGATGGAACGAAAAAGCTTCTGGAGCATGTTATCGGAGGAGGTGTACACGGTATTTTTATTCTTGGCACAACGGGCGAAGCTCCCAGTTTGAGTGATCGTCTGCGGCGAGAGTTCATTCAATTGGTTTGCAGCGAGGTACGTCAAGCCATCCCGGTGCTCGTCGGTGTAACGGATACCTCAATGGTAGAAAGTTTAGACCTTGCCAAGGTGGCACGGGAGGTTGGTGCAGATGCAGCGGTACTCACAACACCCTACTATTTTCCCGCTGGCCAGACCGAGCTGATCCAATACGTGGAGAGTTTCCTTGCAGATTCCCCACTACCACTAATGCTTTACAACATGCCAAGCATGACGAAGGTCTGGTTTGAGGTAGACACAATCACCGAACTTGCCTCATGCAGCCAAATCATCGGCATCAAAGATAGTAGCGGTGACCTTGATTACTTCCAAAAACTTCTGAAGCTAAAGGAAATACGCCCCGACTGGTCAATCATGATTGGCCCAGAACATCTCACCTCAAGAGCCATCTCACTGGGCGGTGACGGAGGAGTCAACGGGGGAGCAAATATCTTCCCTAAGCTGTTCGTGGCTATGTATCAAGCTGCCGTTGACAGCGATGAGGCTCGGCTTGAAGTCCTGAATCAACGCATTGAAAAACTGCAACAGATCTATTGTGTGGGTAAATATGCGAGCCGTTTTATAAAAGCCACCAAAAGTGCTCTATCGATTCTCAATCTCTGTAGTGATCAACTTGCTCCACCTTTTAATCGATTCTTGGAGCCAGAACGCCGTGCTGTAGAAAGCATCATTCGCAGGATCGAATCACCATAAAAAAAGGCGAGAAGAACAATCTTCTCGCCTTCTGAAAATGATAATGATTTGCTAGTTCTGAGAAATTTCTTCGCGACCTAGCATCATCATGACAGGTGCTTGTGCAGCATTACCCCCGTAGGTGTAACCCGCCTCCAATGCCCTTTCCGCTCGCTGAACGGTTTCAGCGAGGTGAGCTTTGGAATAGGCGTCCATTTTATCGCCACAACGTTCTAGACTGTCAGCAATCTTTGAAATCAATGAACGCAACTCCATTCGAGCAAGATTGCTGATAGCGTTGAAAGCAGCAGTGTCATTGGAGGATTCCAAAATCAGATCGACCAAACGCTGCATATGCTCTCGCTGCAGATTTCGACGAAGAGACGAGATCATCGGTTGTCGAGCTGACCGATTATCGGGGCAATCACCCTCCAGCTCCGACCAAGCTTCATTACTCACTGCTGAGAGGAGCTCGGGTAGCGTCAACGTATCCTGATCTGCAGGCAGACGCATTTCATTGTCATAGACACGACGCAAAGTAGTCGGATTCATTAACCAGGTCAGAGCGGAAGCTTGCACTCCGAGCACTCGGTCATGTATCGGCCAAGTCGCTTCATTGGACATCGAAGATCGTGAACCTCCATCCAGCCACTTATCGACGCTCATTCGCTCCAGCAACTCCGGGGTTAACCCGAAGGCTTCATCACGGAATGTGTTCTCGATAACAAAATCCAATGCTGCTCGCTGTTGCTCGGGTGGAACGACTTCGACAGGTGCTCGGTTACCTGGATCTCCTTTCTTGTCGCGATTCACAAAGGCACCACCGATCCAGTTCGCCATCATGCTCACCGATCGCGTGTGCAGACTAAGTGTCAGCTCATAACCTCGCCGAGCTTTGGCCCAGCTGTCACCGTCTTTGACAAACTTCGAGAGAATACGTTCACGGTAAAGATTGACAAGTCTCATTTGCTCCTGAGCATAATCCAATGGATCCTTCGAGAAGTCATAACGTCGAGCCAACGGATCCGGACCCGAAGTATCCTCGTCGGTTGCGTATTGCAATTCGGGTTCGCTACATCGCTTTAGGATTTCTGGAAGCCGACCTTCGTCAAAAGTGTACCCATAATCGATGGCCCAAAAATCATAGGGTCCAATGTCGGTCATCGCGAAGTCACCTTGAACATCTCCCGACTCGAAGCGGTAGTTGATTGGCGAGTAGTCCATTACCGAAGCAGTGATGGGTTTCTTCCCTTTCACCTCCTCACTATTGATCTCATCGAGTGTGAATAGAGCAGATGCTTTGAAGTTATGGCGAAGCCCCAATGTGTGCCCTACTTCGTGCGCAACAAGATCAGCAAGTAATGGGCCAACAAACCATTCTGGCATACCATCTAGCAGATCCGCCTCAAGGGCTCTGTCGTCTTTCTCTTCTTCGGATTCTTTTTCATCAGAATCTTCTTCTTCATCGTTTTCTTCAGATTCTCCTTCATCTGAATCGGCCGCGTCCTTCTCTTCCGATTCCTCCTCTTTCTTTTTCTTAACCTTCTTCTTTTCAGCATTTTCAGCTTCGATGAGTGTGAGCGCCCAATTCATTCGGGTCAGAGCGAGATCTAGACTTCGGCCACTTGCTGCCATACACAGTCCATTCTTTTGGCTCACTCGCCCATAAAGACCATCAAACTCATCATCTCCCAGAAGAGTTGGATCTGCCTGGGCTAATCCAAACCCAGCCATCGGCTTGTAAGCTTCTTTAGAATACTTTTCTCGAAGGAAATTGGCCTGTTCGGCAGGTGCCATACGTACTCGAGGGTCCCATGTCGGGTGTTTTCCGAGCCATGCCAGTGTTTCAGCGGACACGCCTTCCATCGCCAATTTTGGCATCAAGTCTTCATAATTAAAATTAAAATGCCTAATCCATCCATCGGTGAGAATGATATCAGCATCCAAGATTTGTCCCGTCATCGGATGAACTCGACTCGGACCGATTGCCGTTCCAATATCATTATTCAGCCAACGAATGAAGTTGTACCGCACATCCTCGGGGTCCTTCTCCATATGTGCTTTGCTGACCCCATCCTGATACTCGATGACAATCGCTTCCACTAAACCGACTTTTTCGAACGCTTTGTTCCAATAATCAACGCCAGCTTTGATCCACCGTCGGTATCGAACCGGAGCAGTATGCTCGACATAAAATCGAATAGGTTCTTTCGGGGGACTCTTCTTTAATGAAGGATCTCGCTTTTCAAGACGCCAACGATTGATGTATCGAACTCGGGTTTCATCGTCAGTGTATTTGCTCAAATCGGAAAATGCGGTGGTGAAGTATCCCACGCGTTCATCTGCGATACGGGGCTTAAACCCTGAGGATGCCGAAGGAACTTCGCTGAAGGAGTAATGGATAGTTTGAAATCTTCCGCTACTGCCAACGATCTCGAAAGCGATTTCAACGTTCTCTGGGAAAACTTTTGCCGAGGCTAGTTTGGAGATCCGTGAGTTGGTGACACGCACCGAGGATCCGAAGAAACGTGTGGCGTTGCCAACGAGCAGGGAGTCCAGATCGATAACAGGTCCACCTGAAGGCCCCATCGCGACAATGGGTATATCCAAAAGAACTTGATCGGTGAACAATCTTTTTACCGAAGCTCTGCTCTCCGCATCTCCGGTTGCTCGGATATCAAGGTTGGGTGCAACCAAAGCTAGACGATCACCGTAACGCCTCCATTCCACAACCCAGTCACCGGATTGCAAACCCGCGTACTCATCGCCGCTGCTCACGGTCAAAGCAATAAAATATTGTTTACCAGCAAAAGTTTTGGGTAGCTCACCGAGCAATTGTGCATCGGAGTTCTTCGACCAGAGGCTGAATAAACCTCGCGGGCTATTTTGACCAGTCACCGGGATTTGGGTGTACCCTTGTGAAATCTGATCAAACGGGGGTAGAGCAGCGAAAGCAGACTTTTGCCCCAATAGGGAAAGTAAGGCGAGTGCTGCAATAAGATGAAGCTTTTTCATGTTTCTTCTATT
>JAYYHM010000143.1:0-3130 GCA_036148415.1 Planctomycetota bacterium | reverse complement strand
TTATCTCTATTCAACCCATGCTCCCTATGAAAGCTACTTGGAGGATCGCCTATTCACGCCCGCAGCCGATGATCGTCTGGTGTACCCCTACGGGAAGACCGAACGGGACAAGGTGTGGAATCGATACCTGAATAGTGCCCACACCGTAGACGGACTTCTATCGAAACTTCCCCTTGAGGATAAAACAGTTCTCATTACAGGGGACCATGGAGAATCCTTTCTTGAAGACGGAACCATCGGCCACGGAACACAATTAAGCCATTGGCAAACCAAAACTCCAGCGGTGTTTCTGGGACGCCAAATTCAACCTCGCACCATCACTGAACTAACAAGCCACGCTGATCTACTTCCGACTCTGCTGGGAGTTTCGGGGATTACAATCAATCAACCCGATGGCCTAGACGGGCTCGATCTTTCCACGCATTTGGGCAGTTCTATCAAGCAACGTGTAGTGGCCGTCGATGACTACCTGAGCGATCGAGTCTGTTTATTCAATCTTCCCAGTATTCAACCGAGTAAGCTTCAAGGCATGGTGTTTGAACTGAATTTAGAGAAGAGCGAGATTCAACCGATTGGCCTCTGTGACCGCAATGGGGCCATCTCTGGATTCGATGGCGATAGCAATCCTGCCGATCTCATCAAACAATGTTTACGCAAACTCTTTTCACAAAAATTGCCGCCTGCATCATAAAACCTGACAGGAATACTTCGATGCGCCCAATCGGGAGAATTGACGACATAACAGAGGGAAAATGGAGACCAGGTAGCCTGTTGAAGAGGATGCCTCGCGAGAAATATATCAATGACGGCAGGGCGGAGTCCGAAGAACGCTTTTCCGACACCTGAGATCTTCCCAAAATATTAAGGTCGATCGGAATCTGTCCAACACATGGTTCGGATTGAGGTAGGAGTAACCGGCAGAATGCTGGCAGGTATCTCTTCGAGATTGATAACAAAAAATCTATGCGGATAGCTTTAGAGTGAACCGTCTTTCTTTCTAAAAGGGAAGATGAAAGCAGGTAGCAAGCGATTCAATCGCACAACCAGAGATCAGGAGAGACAGCGATGCGTAGGTGTCAATTTTTCAGAATCCTTCTGCTGACGATCTTAAGTCTTGCTTTGAGAGTGCCTTCCGACGCGGCAACAAATCAAGAGGCGAACTTGCCCGAAAAGCCAAACATCATTCTTATCCTCGCTGATGACCTTGGCTACGGTGACGTCCAGGTCTTAAACCATCGCTCATCCATTCCGACCCCCAACATCAATCGACTAGCTAGAGAGGGCATCACCTTCACAGATGCCCATTCACCCTCGGCGGTCTGTACTCCTACTCGCTATGGTCTTCTGACTGGCAGGTACTGTTGGCGAACAACACTCAAGCGAGGCGTCCTTAACGGCTATGGGAAACCGTTGATTGAAACCGAGCGGGCTACACTGGGCACGCTTCTCAAGTCGGCGGGCTATCGAACGCACGTCGTTGGGAAGTGGCATCTCGGACTTGGGATACCAGGCGGAGAGGAAAAACCCGATTTCACCCAATCCTTGACGTTCCATCCTGGAGACGTCGGATTTGATCATTCCTTCGTAATACCGGCATCACTCGATTTCCCCCCGTATTTTTACTTCAAGAATGGTAAGGCCACCGAGCCAGAGAGCGTTCAACAGGCCGCAGTTCAGTTTCCTGCGTACACCAGAGCGGGTCCAAGAGCAAAGGATTTCAGTATGCGAAATTGCCTCGACCGCTTGACGGATGAAACCCTTGGAATCATCGATCAAATCAATGATCAAACCGGTCCAAGTTTCATCTATTTTCCGCTGACCGCTCCACATAAACCCGTGCTGCCTAACGCACTTTTTGCTGGCTCAACCCAGTTTGGTCCCTACGGAGATTTTTTGCGGCAAGTTGACCACACCATCGGACGCGTGGTCACAGGCTTAGAGAAAAACAACCAACTCGATCGTACACTCATTATCCTGACCAGTGACAACGGTTCCTTCATGCGAAAAACGCCTGCGGAAGAACCTGATCATCTCGATGATGTGTCGGTGCAAGGTTTTCATTCGGATTCCCACCTCGCTAACGCCGAATGGCGTGGAACAAAAGCTGATATATGGGAGGCGGGGCATCGTGTTCCCTTTTTTATCAGGATGCCGAGCGCTGAGCACGCAGGAGTTCGATTAACCCAAACCATTGGGCTGGTTGACATTTTTGCCACGCTCACCGATTTGCTCGACATTGAGAAGCCCGACAACTCCGCTCCCGACTCCTATAGTTTTGCGCCGCTGTTGCGCGATCCACGATCGCTATTTGATAGGCCACCGTTAATCTGCCATTCAGCTGCTGGAATGTTCGCGATCCGGGATGGCCATTGGAAACTGATCGCAGGCAACGGCAGTGGTGGACGTGAACAGCCTAGAGGTCAACCTTTTGATGAACCATGGATTTTGATCAACCTAGATGCCGATCCGAGGGAAATTAAAAATGTTGCCGAGGTGCATCCCGATATCACTGCTAAACTCAAGGCAGATCTGTTAAGACTCAAGGGCAATGATTAGTGATCACTTGTTTCCGTGTCTCCGTCTATTCGGGAGCCGCTTAAGCAAAATCTAGGCGCATCACTTCGACAGGCTCTACTCCTACTCTGAGGTCCTAGACGGCTTTGGGATCTGTTGCTTCACTGCCTAAATAGCAATTGCACTGAGAACAGATGGCAAGTTTTACCGAAGTGGTTGCACCGCATCTGGTGCAGGTGCGGAATGCTTTCGAAGCATTCATACTCTCTCTCCGCGCTGAAAACATAGGAATACCAACTTTGCTAGCGTCTCCAAGGATCCTCATGACGCTAGTGTCACTTACGGCATTCTCCCGACTCAGCTTTTCCTCCACGGGTCCGAAGATGAATGCAATCCGACACTTCGGACAGCGAACTCTCGAGCCCAGAAGGTTGATCTTGCCCCGAACTCGGTGTCCGTTGGGACACTCTAGGGTTGTTTTGGTGTGGTCTTCTTTCATGCTTTTCCTTATCTCAAAAGCGAATCCCAAACTAAATCTTCTTCTATATTCTTAAACCGCGGGAAATCAAAAGGGTTTCGGTCTCCATGTTGCGGGTGACAGGTGATTCTCTCCCCT
>JAYYHM010000142.1:0-4778 GCA_036148415.1 Planctomycetota bacterium | reverse complement strand
CATTCCCGAATACGCGGAACGGCGCATTCTCGAAACAAATGAAATGGTGGGGGAGCTCGAGGGTGAACTCCTCACGATCAAAGAACAATTAAAAACTAGCTCCGGTAACGAGCGTCAAGAACTGTCTCTGCGCGCTGAAACGATCTCAGCGAAACGCGATGTCTATCTCAATTCGGTCGATTACCTCCGCCGGTTCCAACCTTGGATCAATGAGCACGCCCCCAGCGGACCTTATCAGACTTTAGTATTGATCGTCACTGTGCTGTTGGCGGGAACATTCATCAAACTCGTGGCGCTGCTCAGCAATTTACTTCTTGTCCAAAATATCTCACAACGAACCTCTCTCGAATTGCGTTCTTGTTTCTTCCGAAAAGCACTTCAACTGGATCTCGACTTTTTTGGGGACAACGGATCTGCAAGCCTAACCTCTAGGCTCACCAATGACATCAATCACATCGCGGAAGGAGTCAACATTATTCTTGGCCGACTCGTGAGAGAGCCGCTGAAGATGATTGTTTGCCTCGGCGGTGCGGCTTTAGTCTGCCCTCGACTGCTACTACTGGTTCTCATTGTCGTACCCATCCTCGGTGTCGTCATGGCAAAATTGAGCCGAGCGATCCGGCGCGCTAGTCGCAAAGCCATGGAAGAGATGACGCTTCTGTATGGGATGCTCAATGATGCTTTCGCAGGTATTCGTGTTGTCAAAGCATTCAACACTCAAGCTAAAGAGCGAGCAAAATTTCAGTTTGGCGCGGGAACTTATTATCGCAAATCGATGAAAGTGGCTTTCTACAATACCTTCGCTCGAAGTAGCAGTGAACTCTTCGGGATTTCCACGGTGTGCCTGGCAATTTTGGCCGGAGGATATCTTGTCGTTAATCGAGAGACCCATCTTTTTGGTATGCAGATGAGTTCGAAACCATTGAGTGTTGGAGAGATTCTGATGTTCTTTGGGTTCCTGATCGGAGCATCGGATCCAGCCAGAAAGTTATCTGAGGTCTGGGCGGGCTTACAAAAGGGAGTCGCTGCAGCAGACAGAATTTTTGAGATCATCGACCAACCGGTCCGAGTCGCCGATCCTGCAAAACCCAAAACAAGTCTTCGCGGAACCGCCACAGTTGAGTTTGAGAATATCCACTACGAATACCCTAAAGGCCCACACGTTCTTCGCGGATTGAATTGCCAGATCAAGCAGGGGGAGACCATTGCGATCATCGGACCCAATGGGAGTGGAAAGAGCACTCTCATCAGCTTGCTTTGTCGCTTTGATGATCCTCTCAAGGGGAGCGTAAAATTAAATGGGATTCCTCTCGATGAAATGGGACTGCGGGATCTCCGTCGTCGCATCGCTCTGGTGACACAGAGAACGATTCTGTTTGATGAAACGATCGAAAACAATATCCGCTACGGAACGCCCGGGGCTTCGACCGAGGAGGTGATCGCCGCTGCCAAAATGGCGTTTGCTGATGAATTCATACGAGACAAAACCCCCGACGGATACCAAACCGTTTTAGGCACTCAAGGCGTTAGGCTTTCGGGTGGTCAGATGCAGAGAATTGCACTCGCCAGGGCTTTCCTAAGGAATCCAGACATCCTCATTCTCGACGAAGCCACGAGCCAAATCGACCTGGAAAGTGAACGACTCATTCACACCGCACTAAGTGAATTCCTTGTTGATCGAACGGGCCTGATGATCACACACCGGTCAACAAGCATGGCGATGGCCGATCGTATTTTGGTAGTGGAATCAGGTGTAATCTCAGATAGTGGAACGCATCAAGAACTGTTAACTCGCAATCGATTTTACCAGAGCCTTTGCGGAAACGAGCAAAAACATGCAGCTTGATGCTCACCAATCAAACGCGTGATCGACTTCAAGCACACCCTAGATGATCGGATTTGATAGTGAACCTAACTCATCAAGCGCTGACCAACTCGACGCTACGCCGGATGCTACTCGTCGGCTATCCCGCAAGACTCTGTTTCTACGCGGCGTGCACTGCGTTAATTATGCGTCTGGTGCTGCAACTCGTATCCCTCGGTGATCTCAAAACACTCGCGTCAGAAAATGGCCCTATAGAAAACTGCCAGATCATTGTCCTGATCCTTGCAAGCCTACTTGCTGGACTCGCGTCAACTGTTTCGATAGAGAATCGCACTCTGAACACCTGCCTGGCTGTAGTTTTTCTCTGCGCTGCGGCGAGGGAAGCAGACGACTGGTTTGCTACCTATTTTTTTGATGATGCCTACAAATGGCTGGTTTGCTTGCCTTTAATGGTTTTGGCCGCTTCTCTGTGCTGGAAGTCTCGCGCGCATCTGTACTACCAGATGATCGCTTTCCTATCGAAACCGTATGCGACACTCATCATTTTTTCGATCTTAATGGTGGTCACGCTTGGGCAAACCCTCGATCGCAGCAGTTTCTGGCCTGATGTCGACAGTTCTCCAAGCTTGGGGAATCAAAAAGCGGTCGTCGAAGAAACGCTCGAGCTTTTTGCTTACCTCACTCTGCTTTTTGGTGCCAATGAGTTATTGATCCATACATTGCTCCAGAGGTGTACCCGTTCAAACCGAGACAACTGGATTCAGTTGATTAGCCGATGGTCCGAAGAGCAACAAGAAGTAGCGAAGCCAAGGTTAACCCGCAACCCGCACATTGCAGGAGGTCCAACCCCAGAGTTAACTGATGGATCTGTGATTTTGGAGGAAACTCCGAGGACGGAATGCAGGGTAGGTTCTGACTACCACTGACGACCTTTGGGGTCCTTGCGGATCCGAAACCAATCTCAGCAGATGAATCAGTAACAGTTAAGGCATTCTCGAAAGAAAATAAGATACAGCGTGAAGGCTCCGCAACAACTTGCAGTACCTTCGTTTCTTCGCTTCGGATTTACCCAGATGAGCCGAAAAAGTATTTCTACCCAAAGTATGATCATCAGGACTGGCATATGAGCTCCCAAAACATAGACCCTCGCCCCAGGCCTGATCTAAAAAATGGATCCGTTTTCATTGCGGACACAGCGACGGTTATCGGCAACGTGACCATGGGTAATGACTCCAGCATCTGGTTTGGAGCAGTAGTGAGAGGTGATTGCGAGGCGATCGACATTGGTGAGGGAGCAAACATACAAGATCTTGCCGTTCTCCACGCTGATCCAGGCTTCCCCTGCAACATAGGAGATTTAGCGACAGTGGGACACGCTGCAGTGGTCCACGGAGCTACCGTCGAACAAGGTGCTTTGATCGGTATCCGTGCGGTGGTCTTGAATGGCGCAGTCATTGGAGCCGGAGCCGTGGTGGGTGCCGGGGCGTTGGTTCCGGAAGGTAAGATCATTCCCCCAAGGCACCTGGCTGTTGGGGTCCCCGCCCGTGTGGTGAGGGAATTAACAGAGGACGATGTGGAGCGACTCATGGCCACAGGGTTGCACTATGTTGATGCCTCGCGAGTCTACCGAGAGAGTAACGAAAACGGGAAACAGGACTCGACTGAGTGAATCAGGCTAAAAAGCGAGGATTGAGTCAAAACAGTAGGCCGGCCCAGCACGTCCCGCCCCCAAATTATGATCCTTTCTTTGGAACATCATTGAGCTTGAGAGTTCTTCCGCGACCCATGCTGACAGAATGATCGACTCTGGGATATCATGAGGTTTCAGGGCAACCGCCCCATTCGGTGCTCCCATGAATTGCTACACCACTGGAAATCAAATCAACGATGAGTCTGAATCTCGAAACAGAAACACCGACGCGCCACGCAGCCGATCGATATCAGAGCCTAGCCGATCAAGTTCTCAATGGGGAACCGATCTCTCGCGAAGAGGCTATATCGATCGTAGAAGCTCCCGACGAAGATATTCTTCCTCTGCTGGCTGCCGCTTTCAGGATTCGCCAAAAGCACTTCGGAAAAACCGTTCAGCTCTACTTCCTGATGAATGCCAAGAGTGGACTTTGCCCTGAAGACTGCCATTACTGCAGCCAGTCAAAGATATCAACTGCTCCGGTACCGAAGTACAACATTCTCAAACGTGACAAACTGATGGAGGGGGCGAAGCTCGCCTCGGAGAGAGGAGCAAAGACTTACTGCTTGGTCATCTCAGCACGTGGCCCGAACGAGCGAGAAATGAATGCGGTGGAACAGATCGTTCCAGAGATAAAAGAGAAATACGGACTCGACATCTGTGCTTGCTTGGGACTACTCGATCAGAGTCAAGCAGATCGTCTGAAGGCTTGCGGGGTAGATCGTGTTAACCACAACCTCAACACAAGCGAGAGCTATTACGCAGAAATATGCACCACCCATACCTATGAGGATCGAGTACAGACGCTGCGGAATGTTCGTGATGCGGGGATGGAAATGTGCTCAGGCGGAATCATCGGGATGGGTGAGAAGCCAGAGGACATTGTTTCCATGGCCTTTGACTTGAAGGATTTAGGAGTCCAATCGATACCGCTTAACTTCCTCAACTCAATTGAAGGAACACCCTTGGAGAACGCCAGCGACCTGAGCGCGAATGATTGCCTCCGAGCCCTTGCGATGTTCCGTTTTGTCAATCCTGACCGAGAATTAAGAATCTCAGGTGGCCGTGAAATCCATCTTCGCTCGTTGCAACCCTTAGGGCTCTATGCTGCGAATAGCATGTTTGTGGGAGACTACCTCACGACAGAAGGGCAAGCACCCAAAGCGGACTATGAGATGATTGAAGACATGGGCTTTGAAGTCACCCATTCTCATTGTGGTCCTGAGGATCCATCTCTCCAAGACTAAGAGAGCCTACCAAGAA
>JAYYHM010000141.1:0-5946 GCA_036148415.1 Planctomycetota bacterium | reverse complement strand
GGTGCGTACCAGACCCAAGGCATTGGGTTTGTTTTTCTTTCCGGAATGATGAGAAACGCATCGTGTCCATTGAATTGAAAAGACTCACCCGCCATGGGTAGCTGTTTATCACCTTGGGTGATCTCTTGCCCCTCAACGACGGTGTTCCCACCGACGAATAGAGTAACCATTAGGATCAAATAACGCACCGACATAATCATTAGCTTATCCATTTCGGAGTGGATTGAAGGGGTTCGAGAGGTCGCAATTATCAGTGAACACCGTGGCTGTTTAAATGGTCACGGGTGAGAATTGACACTTCTTTTCCCCACATTGTCTTTATGCCGTTTGCGCGAGCGAGCTGCCCCTCGGATCAACAGGTATCATTTTACTACGCCATATTGATCGATAGGCTGTGATGCACAAACTTGAAAGTAGAAAAACTCTTGGCTGCGGAGTTGACCAGTCTATCCGTGTCCATCTTCCTCTCGACGTCTATTTTGTGGTAACGTCCGATGATCCGAAGATATTCAAACACGCCAAGGCAGTGGATTTGTGTGTGTCGAACATCGCGTTCCTTCACGTGAACAGATTCAGAGATCCCTTGTGATAAAATATCACAGTTAAAATCAAGGACGATGAGGTCTGAGATGGCCCGAAGAAGCAGACAATTAAACCTTTGGATATGGATTGCGCTGACATTCCTGTCGGGTGGAAGTCTCACGGGACTTTTACCCTTTGATATTTTTTCTCTCTTCAAGAGTCTTCCGAGTCAACAAGCGTCGAATAGCTCGAATTCCGGATCATCTGGAATGGGGGATTCCGGTGTGTCGACTTCGTTCGATTCTGGACGTATGTTCTCTTCGTCAGCTCCTGCGGGGGATTTTGGATCGGAGCGACCCCTGCTGATTGCAAGTTTCAATATTCAGGTATTGGGACAGAGCAAGATGAGCAAATCAGATGTAGTTCAGAGTCTGGCCGAGATCATTCGTCGATTCGATTTGATTGCCATTCAGGAGGTAAGGTCAAAGGAAGACGACGTCCTTCCCCGCCTTATACAAGCTGCCAATGCTACGGGCAGGAATTTCAGTTTCTTGATCGGCCCCCGCTTAGGTCGCACGGTCAGTAAGGAGCAGTATGCTTTCGTCTTTGATACGGACCGAATTGAGTATGACCCAAGTTCCATCGGTACGATTTCTGATCCCGATGATCAATTGCATCGGGAGCCATTTGTCACTCGTTTTCGAGCGAAGACAAGAAATACAACAAGTGCATTTACGTTTTGGATGGTCAATACCCACACCGACCCCGATGAGGTTCCTCAGGAGCTCAATGCACTGACGGATGTTTTCCGCGTGATGCAGGATAATCGTACTGATGAAGATGACGTGATCTTATTAGGCGATTTAAATGCTTCTCCTTCGCAGTTTGGTCCTCTCCGATCAATCCCATACCTTTCTTGGTCCGTTGAAGGTGTGCCTACTAACACTCGCCGTACCAAAACTTATGACAACCTACTGTTCAGCTCAGCCAAGACTACAGAATACACAGGAAGATGGGGTGTGTTCGACATGGAGCAAGAGCTAGGAATCACTTCTGCCGACGCTTTACGCGTATCAGATCATATGCCAGTTTGGGCAGAGTTCAGTCAATGGGAGTCAGGTGCACTAGTTCAATGAGTTGGATCGGTCGGGAGTAGCGAGTGGTCTTGCGCGAAATTTCAGGATAAGAGGATCCTGGAATTGTTTGGCGACCTGATTTTGAATCAGTACAAAGTCATCAGTAATGACAGGATTTAATTCTTGACCCTCTACGATGGTGACGTCTCCGATTCTGTGAGGTAGGAATTCAAGGATAGGCCGTCCACCTCTCTGGGAACCGTTGGTATTTATTGGCTCATACGACTGATTGCCTGTTCGAGGTGTGACAGTCAGTGTGTACATATCTTCCTGAATCGTCAGAGATTGATCAAAAGCTTTGGGAAGGGCCCTGAGTGTTGCATTCCAAGCTGGGTCACCATAGAAAGCTACGGTATCACGGTCCCATAAAAGTCCCCGTGAATCTGAGGATTTGAGTCCGATCGCCTGACCCTCGGGGGTTGGTTGCGTCATGGGTAGTGCGTTGGATCCGGCTGTGATTTCCGCGTTAGAAAGCTCTGGGAAGAAGGTTTTGATCCTATGGATCAACGCGTGTTGGTTCGCGTGAAATGCTTCCGTCATCGAGTAGCGTCCTGGCTGTTCCACAAAATAATCCAATACACCCCAACCGCTGTATCCGTACCACGTGAGGACGGTGTATCCCACCATTTGCTTTACACCCACCGAATTCATCCACGCCAATGCCATGGCGTCTGGCCCGTCAATGTGACCCATTAAACAATTTCCAACAGCCAAGTACACTTTGGGAGTCTTTGACTCAATCGGAAATACTTCTCCCGTGGTTGTGCGACCGTACATCTGACCCGCTTTGGATTGGAAGTATCCGTTTCGGTATCGAAAACCTATCTGCCAATTTCTCTCGGTTGCGTGGCCAGAGGTAACGAATAGCTGTGTTGATTCTTGGCAAAGCGAATTCGCAAGAGCATGAGTCGTGTCCGCGGGACCCTTACTTTCTGTGATGGTTCCATCGGAAAACTTTTCTACCTTCTTATGCTGAACCAGCTCGTCGTACCACACTCCTTGATTACACATCGACAAAGCGATCTCAGTTCCTGCAGAAACCTGATCAATGGTAAGTGGATCTTCTTCTGACGCAATTTCAATCGCGTTCCTCGCATCGTAGCCCGTCAAGATACCCCACAGGGTGTCGCAATAGGGGTCTTTATCCAACTGACGCGTGACTCGGTGAACCGAGGCGACAAAATCACGACTCACCTCCGTCGACTTCGCAACGAAGCACGTGTAGCGGGGATGTTGATCTGCGAGATTCTTCAATATCTCACCGACATTCTCCTTCCATGTGAGAATTGTGGATTGGGGATACTTCACACGTAACCGATCAATCACCTTAGACCACTCCGTATCCGAGTAGGTAATCTCGGAGACGACAATCGTGTACGAAAATTCCTCTGACCTAAGTTTCAACGCAGCAGATAAAAAACAGAAAATGATTAATGCGACTCGAATGATCATGAGGCTGGAAAACCATTAAAAATGATAGATGAAAGCACCGCGGAGGTGAGCGTGCAGAGTTAGAATGCGGCCAACTCCGACTCATTTACTCGTATTGGAGGTATTTCGAAGAAATACGTGAGCATGAATTCTAATTGAATTCTGCAGAGTGAGATCTCTCCTATTACAGGAAGATGAAAAAATGACGCTTTCAATGATCAAGCTGATGTCATTGGCATTGAGTCACATAAGCGTCGCCGAGTGATCGGAAGATACATGATCAGTCGGTGAATATGGCTGGCATGGGTCCTTTGTTTTTCAAGCATTTAATGAAGAAGCGTAATGTTGAAGACTTACCAAATCTCATTGAAGTGCTTCAGGATTTAGGTGTCCGTATGATCGCATGTGAAACGTCCATGACTGTAAAGGGTGTGAAGAGAGAAGAACAGATTCAAGGTGTTGATTTTGGAGGGGTTGTAACCTACTTGGAGGATGCAGCGAAATCCAAGATCGCTTTATTCATCTGAGCAAAATATATGCCGAAGATCATCTACACCTAGAGTGACTGCGGTTAGCATTATTTATCTCACAGGAGATGGCTCTTTTGGAGTGATTGGCGTCAATGTGGCACAATGTTCCTCGAAGCGGGTAGCTTTTTGATGGAGACCCCCGACTTGCCGCCCAATAATACTGCCCAAGCACCTGAAGCAATAGGAAAGGTTAATCGGTAGATGTGGAACGCTGCGAGTTAGCGTATTGAGATGCAACTGATTTGGTTCAAGAAAGATCTGCGTGTAAAAGACCACCAGCCCCTTTTTGAGGCTGCGAAATGCGGACCATGCATATGTGTTTATATCTATGAACCAGAAATAATCGAGTCAGCAGAATATCATTCATCACATCATGATTTTCTCAATCAGAGTTTGCGGAGTCTTGACGATTCACTGCGTCAATTAGGTGGCCGGCTGATTACTCGAGTTGGTGAAGCGGTCGAGGTCTTTTCTCAGTTGCTTGTTGAATACCCATTCGAGGCCATCTGGAGTCACGAGGAAACTGGCAATGCGATCTCCTACGCTCGTGATCGTCGAGTGGATAAATGGACCAAAGCTCAGCAGATTCAGTGGAACGAATTTGCACAGACTGGAGTCATTCGCAGATTAGCAAACCGAGACGGCTGGTCGCGACGAAGAAATCAAATGATGGCGGGAACGGTAGTTCCTGTTCCAGAGAAGATCGATTTTACTGAAACGGTTGAGCCGGCTACTCTTGATCTTCGGCGAGTCAAAGACTTCAAGCTTGATGGGCATCAAAAATCCCAGCTGATCGAGGGCGGACAACAACCGGCAGAGGATCTTCTTCATTCGTTTCTCGCGCAGAGAGGGAAGAATTATTCGCGCGAGATGTCGAGTCCCGTCACTGCACCAGATGCTTGCAGTCGATTGAGTGCTTCGATTGCATGGGGATGTATCTCGATTCGACAGATTGTGAATGAGCTTAAACAGAGACGAGCAGAAATTAAAGAAACGAAGAAAGAAGGTGTATCGACCGGTGGCTGGCTAACCTCACTCAAGTCATTTGACGCTCGGCTTAGTTGGCATTGCCACTTTATGCAGAAACTTGAGGATGAACCGCGGATCGAATTTGAGAATATGAGCCGTTCCTACGACGGTTTGAGGGAGATGGAGTTTTCTCAAGAGCGATTCGAAGCATGGTGTGATGGCAGAACAGGATATCCGTTGATTGATGCTTGTATGCGTGCACTCAAAAAGCATAGTTGGATTAATTTTCGGATGCGGGCGATGTTGGTTTCCTTTTCCTCATACCATTTATGGTTGCACTGGCGGCAGCCAGCTGTTTATCTTGCTCAGCATTTTTTAGATTTTGAACCTGGCATTCACTTCTCTCAGTTTCAGATGCAATCGGGAACAACGGGCATTAATACTGTGAGAATCTATTCGCCGATCAAGCAAGTTAAAGACCAAGATCCTTCAGGTGAGTTTATCAAACGTTATGTTCCGGAATTGACTGGAGTCAGTGAGAAGCATTTGGCTGAACCGCACAAGATGACCCTTGATGAACAAAACCGGTCAGGTTGTTGGATCGGAAGAGACTATCCGACTCCGATCGTGGATCATCTCACCGCATATCGGGCAGCACGGGATAGGATTTATGCGGTCAGGAAGCAACAGTCGGCGTGGGAGGAGGCACGAAAGGTCGTGAAGAAACACGGCAGTCGTAAACGATCGTCTTCACGACGGGGATAGATGTAAGCCTGTGAATTCATGGTTTAGTGACTTTTCTCTGCTTACGATATCCGAGTTAATCGGAATAGACCCATCCGTTATCTTTCTTCACGCTGCATTTTTAGAAATGTTGTAAAATCGCCCGCATAGCTGCATAGACAATCCGCTAGTCGCTGCGCAGAATTAGTCAGCCGGAACCAAAAATCTGGTGAATTGAATTCAGGGTTTCCGAGGGATAACTTCCTTCTTTGCTGGTCGATGTCCACTTGCTTGGGATTTATCGAATCAGACTGACCGATCAAACTGCACTCAAGCACCACGCGCCCATAGCTCAGCTGGATAGAGCAACGGACTTCTAATCCGTAGGTCGTAGGTTCGAATCCTACTGGGCGTGCTTTCTCTGGTCACCGCTCGACCATGCACCACAAGTTGACTCTCAACGGTGGTCACAAAGCTTTCTCTTAAGCCGCGTTTTAACGTGCTTCGTGGTTGAGACTTACGTCGATGGATGGTTGAGTAAGACTTTCTCGTCAGGTCGCCATATGCGATCATCAACGCATGATTAAAGCCGATGTTCGAACTCGATCGCTTTCACTCTCGGACTCTCACCCGTT
>JAYYHM010000140.1:0-2571 GCA_036148415.1 Planctomycetota bacterium | reverse complement strand
ATCGCATTCGTTGCATCTTATCTGATGTCGATGGGGTGATGACAAATGGTGAGATCACTTACAGCAGTTCCGGTGATGAGCTGAAGACCTTCCATGTTCGGGATGGGTTGTCTGTAAAACTGTGGATGCGGAGCGGCTATTCGTTCTCCATCATCACGGCAAGGAAAAGCGATCCTGTTCAGAGGCGATCTGAGGAGCTGGGCATTACATCCGTTTATCAAGGGCAAACAGATAAGCTCTCCGCCGCAGAGGAGATTCGGAAGCGGGAAGGCCTTGATTGGGAGAATATTTGTTACCTCGGCGATGACTTACCTGATCTACCTGTCATCCGAAAAGTAGGCCTGGCAGTGGCGCCCGCCGATGCCGCGAAAGAGGTCTGTGAATCAGCTCACTGGATTATGAAATCGGATGGTGGTAGGGGCGTGATTCGAGAATGTGTGGAGCGACTTCTTCGTGCCAAGGGGCGTTGGGATGAGCATCTATAAAGAGCAGTGGCTGCATGCCGATCGGCAATTGAATCGGTTTCGCTTCGGAGCGAGGCAGGTTAACTGTGTTGAAGTGGTAGAGACGATGAGGCTGAGTCATCCTGATTAAAGCCTCGACTTGGGTGAAAGCACGAAGGTCAGTTACCTGATCTGCGTCAGTATCCATTGGAAGTAAAGTTCACGGAGGGAGCGATCCAATCGCTGTGATGGGCAAAAAGCTGGTTCAATACACGGTCGCACTCACTGTGTTTGTCGTAGCGGCGACGAGCTACCATTTTGTAGTAACTCCTCTTCTCGAGCCACCGGTGCTGGAGGTGGTGGGTGTGGGTGACGATTCTGTGCTCGAGATGAACCAGTCAGTCATCGATTTGTTTCCGGAAGAGGCTTGGCAGCGTGGTTTGTGCAAACAACTTCAAACTGCCGACGGCATGTTGTTGTTCCAGTCTTGGGAGCAAGTTGAGAATGATCAGTGGCGACTTTGGCCTGTCACGGTCATCATCGGAAGAGGTCTGTCGGGAGACACGGCGGCAGCGCCGATTCTGTTGGAGGCTGAACAAGGTGCAGAGATTAAATTCACTGAGTCGCTCGACGTCATGAGTGGAGGAGCGCCTCCGATTCAGCGAGGTCGAATGATCGGAAATGTTCGACTGCACCGTCCGGATTCGGAAAATCCTAATCAAAAGCTTGAGGTGTTGACGTCCAATGTAGGGATCGACAGTCAAAAAATCTGGACGACGGATGCGATCGAGATGACACTCGGTGCGACTCGAATCATGGGACGGGACTTGACGATTCAACTCGATGGCCCGAGCCATCCGGGGGAAAAGCAACCCAACACTTCCACGGTCCTTGACCGCATGGAACTCATCTACCTTGATGAATTGATCATGCCTTTGAAGGGCGGCTCCATGTGGGGCCAAGCTGCCGATGGTGAAGATTTAGCGAATACGGATGATTCAAGTAAGCCCGCCCTGATTTCTGTTACGTGTGGCGGTAGAGTCGAGTACGACTTCGCTCTTGATCATCTATCGCTACGCGATAGTGTTTCCCTCTTGCATCAGGTTGAAGGGGGATCAACTGACCGATTCGAATGCGATACGATTCACTTAGCACTGAACGATCCCATGAATGGTGCAATGGAACGTGATTCACCGATGGATTGGATTACGAGTATCAAGGCGACCGGCTCACCGGTGGTCGCTAACTTGTCAACTTTTAACGCGGATTTTGCTGCTGAAAGTATCGCCTTGAATGTCAAAGAAGGTTTGATCGAAGCGAGCGGAAGCAAGGGAGTGCAACTGCGGAAAGATCTCGTCACCGCCAGGCTTGCTAAACTCCAATATCGATTCAATCCAAGTCAGCCTAAGCAACTGGGTGTCGTTGATGCAGCGGGAGCCGGGATTGTGCAGTTCGATGAACCCAGCTCGCCGGTGCGTCGTGCTCAGTGGCGGCAGGGCATCAAACTGCTCCCGAAGAAATTAGATACAGAAAAGCTTTCAGACGCCGAAATCTCTGGTGACATGAGTCCGGTGGAGGAACAAAGCTCTGGCTCGAGGTTACCTGCTACTACAGGAATGCCGAATATCGACCTATGGATAGAGGGCGATGTCTTAGCTTTGATGTCGGATGGAGGTGATTTTCGGGCGGATTCGATTTCAGGTATGTTCACCCCTTCCCAGCTTCCCCAATTCGGGAATCGCTATATTCCAGATCGTTTTGAGATCTCGGGGAATGTGAGGCTGAATACCATGGCTCTCGGAGCAGAAGCCGAGAAGGTTTTGTTGTTCTTTGTTGAGGAGGAGGGGGCAGATTTGGTGACCACTCAGGCTTCCTCAAATTCTCCGCTTCGCCAATGGGTCGTGCAGCCCCAGGTCGATCCGTCACCAACTCGCTCGGTCGCTCCGTCACGCCCAACCCTTCGCGGCGAATCGATTCGAGCACAGCTTGCGATTCGTGGAGCGGAAGTGGAGGCGAAGAAGCTTTCCGTGATGGGCAATGTGGAGGTGGTTCACGAGATTAAAACAGGAGCGCAAGTGCTGCCCACTAAGCTCACGGGGGATCATCTGCAGTTGATTGACGGAGGGGG
>JAYYHM010000139.1:0-15382 GCA_036148415.1 Planctomycetota bacterium | reverse complement strand
GTTGGAAAATGAAACCTGGATCGAATTAGAACCCGGTACCCTTGGTGAAGAAATTGAGATCACTCCTGAAATGTCTAAGCAGTGGTTGAGATTCATCACCCCGATCCTCGCTGATGCGACAAAGATAGAGGGATTCGTGGGCATCAAATTTGATGAAGGACGAATCAACCTTGTTGATTCATCAAAGACAAAAATTCGCGGAAGCATGCATCTTGACTCCGTCAAGCTTATTGCAGGCCCCTTAACCAATCAGCTTATTCGAACTGTTGAAACCGTTAAAGCCATTCGAACAGATCCATTTGCGATTACTCGATCGGACAGACCGAGCACGTTGATAGAACTGCCAAAACAAACAGTGGGATTTGCCATCGCTAACCGAGTCGTAGCGCACGAGCGGCTGCAAGCAAGCCTCGATCGCGCACAGTTGATCACGACAGGTCAAGTCACCTTTGATGGTCAGTTGTACCTCACTGCCATGATACCCTTAGACCCCAAATGGCTAGGAAGCGATTTGCAAAGGCTCGCTGGACAGACACTCCAATTACCAATCATTGGAACACTTGATCACCCAACGCTCGACACAGCAAATCTGCAATCCATCCTCACACAGCTTGGTGTGCAAGCAATTCAGAATGATGCGGAGAGCTTCCTTGAGGATCAAATCAATCGAGGTCTTAATAAGCTCTTCGGTAATTGATCACGCGGGTTGAGAGTGTTGGATCACAGTAGAAAACGCGTGTCGACTGACCTGCAAAATCTACATCTGCATTTCACAGATACGTAGGGCATCCACGGCCAACTTAGCATCCAAAATTGGAGAAACGACTCCATCTCGAATACAACGAGCCACCTCATCCACTTCCTGAAGAAATGCATTCACCGGATCTCCATCACCCAGATCTGGTTTTTCGATTGTCCCGTCAGCATGGAGAATGGTTACAGGAATGCACGAACTCGAGCCGTCAGCATAGCCAGCAAATTCAAACTGCACCGTGGCTTGTTCGAAACTGACTTCATAACCATGTGTAAAAGGTCGAGCGGGAGAAGTAATCACTCCACCGCCGGCGGAAACTGCCAACTCTGAATCTTCAAACTCAAAGATGGACTCATAAAACATTGGCTCACCCTCTTTTGTTCTGCTGACCGTGTGTGCCTCAATCGGCATACCGAATAATAATCGAATCAGGTGAGCATCGTGTACGTGCAGGTCAATCAAAGGACCTCCAACGCTATCCCGATTATAAAAATCAGGAATCCAATCCGGGGGCCCAATCGTTCGCTTAAATCGACCCGATACAGGCTGTCCCCATCGCTGATCATTCTTCGCGTCCACTAGAATCTTGAACTCGGGCATCAGAGGTAAAATATGTGCAACCATGAGCTGACCCGGCTCCGCCCCATCGGCTAACGCCTGCGCCGTCTCCGCATCAAGTGCTAATGGTTTCTCACATAAAACGTGCTTGCCCGCCTTCAGAGAATTTCGAATTGCTTCGGGGTGCAAGCTGGGTGGAAGACAGATGTCAATCAAATCAATGGAATCATCTTCCAGCATCTTTTCCAGGGATTCAAATCCCGTCACGCCCGTCATCTCAATTTGTTCACCCGGTGGACCGAAATTACCTTGAATCCCAGTCCAATCCCCAGATCGTTTCTTGGGATCCCGACTGCAAAATGCAGCCATCTCGGCACACTGACTACGTTGATAAGCGAGATAATGAATCCAGCTCATGAATCCGACGCCAACCACTCCACTACGCATCTCATAACTCCGACCGAGGACGAACGCAAAATCAGCTCCGGCTATGATGGTAAATTCCTGGTCGAGAAGAAAGTAGATTGGCGGAAATCTGGGCAAATCCATTGCAGAAAAAGGTTTTGTGATTCCTGATTTCAGTCAGATGACTATTCAATATCGTTGTTTTTGTTACCCTCGAATTGTGACATCCGGTGATTTAACGGTTATCTGGCGTGCCAATCATCACATTCCGACAGACTAATTCTTGGACTCATCATTTATGAAGCGATCGCTAATCGAGGACCTGGCCTTATTCGTTCCGACAATCAGTGTGAAACATACCGATGATTGCCGTGCTCAGAACAGCCTTAAGTGGATTACCTTTTCGTTTGCACCATTGGTTCTCTTGATCTGCTTAAGCCAAAGAGTCAGGTGTGAAGAATGGAAGACATGGAGAGGGCCAGCAGGTGATAATCATGCATTACCGAATACCGAGGCCCCTGTTTCATGGGATCTAAAAACAGGACATAACATCGCATGGCGAACCGCCATTCCCGGACGCGGCCACTCCACGCCCATTTTTGTTGATGACTGGATTTTTCTCACCACTTCGGAAATCGAAGATGGAACACAGTCCGTCATCAAGTTAGAAAAGGAGAGTGGAAAACTAATTGATCAATGGACCATTCACCAAGGCACTCTTCCTCGCAGGATTCACCCGAATAACTCTCACGCATCACCCACACCTGCCTCGGACGGAAATCATCTTTTTGTCTGCTTTCACACTGATGATGTGATCTGGGCAACGGCGCTAACATTTGACGGTCAGGTTCTCTGGAAAAAAAAGGTTAGCAGTTATCAACCTGCTGCCTTTCAATTTGGATACGGGGCTAGTCCCGTCATAGAGGAAGATCTTCTGATTGTTGCGGCTGAGTATGACGGACGAGAGAGTGGAATCTATGCACTCGCACTTCATAACGGCGAAAAAGTATGGAGCTTGCCGAGGCCTATCAATCTGAATTTTGCGACACCCGTGGTTGCGTCCATCGCGGGTCAGCGACAATTGCTACTTGCTGGGGGAGACAAGTTGGTCTCCTACGATCCACTGAAAGGAACGGTCCGCTGGAGTGCTGACGTCGGCACCGAAGCAATCTGTGGCACCGTCGCATGGGATGACAGGCGAATCCTATTCAGCGGTGGCAATCCAATCGCTGGAACATGGTGCGTAAGTGGTGATGGCAAGGCCTCAAGACTTTGGGAAAACAACACCATGTGCTACGAGCAATCTCTCCTCACGATCAAAAACTATGTGTTTGCAATCGCTGATAATGGAGTTGCTCATTGCTGGCGGACGCTTGATGGAGTCTCCATGTGGAAACAACGCCTATTTGGCGGCGGAATCAGCGCGTCTCCATTGCTCGTTAACGACAAAATATATATCGCAACACAATCAGGAACGGTCTACGTGATTGCGGCATCGCCAGAAAGATTCGACTTAGTGGCCACTAACCCTAGCGGACAGTCCATCTTTGCAACGCCAGTCGCCATTGAAGATCGACTCTATTTCCGAACTGGCATCGGATTTGGAGGTGATCGAAAAGAATACCTTGTGGCCGCCGGACGAATCGCGCCACAAAACCCATTGAACGAGAAGTAAAATTTCACAAGTCCAATTCTATCTCACCACCTCACTTACCTAGTTTTTTCTTCTTGAGCGTCTTTTTTGAAGACATAGTTTCCTCATGAACTTGAAGCATATCCATCTGTTTTTTCTCTTCCCGAGTCTGCTCGTATTTACTACTCCTTCAGAACTTCAGAGCCAATCCACTCCGAGATTAAATCAAGAAACGGGCCGGTTGGCTGACCGTTTGAATGAGATGCAGACCAAAGCATCCAACGAAAAATATGCGAGCTGGGGTCATTGGGGTTTTCAACCGAATGTCTATCACCAATGGGATCAACATTCTAATCGCCTCATTCCAGTCTACACATTCGGCATCACGCTCAATCAATGGCGAGAGGAGGGCAGTAAGTATCGAGATGAGGAGCAGATCAAATCGCTTTACGGCAGTGTTCCCACCGAGACACTGAATCCTCACGCCAATTATTACGACCAGACTGATATTTATCGGCTCCAACAACAAGCGGTGGATGAGGGATACCGGCACATCATTTTATTCGTATTTGATGGTATGGATTGGCAAACTACTCGAGCTGCTGCCACCTATAAACAAGGGAAAGTGCCGTACGATAGTGGTCGAGGCATTGGACTTCACTTCCTTGAGGATTACCGGGTTACAACGGACTACGCTCTTGTTTGCACTAGCTCGCTACTCGGATCATCAAAATTTGATGTGAACGCCCAGACCGTTTATACCGGAAATACATTGGCTACTGGTGGATATAACCCTAGACGCGGAGGTCATGCACCTTGGTCGGAACCTACCACCACCAATTACTTAATTGGAAAAGACCGTGAGCAACCTCACACCGTGACGGATTCTGCGTCATCAGCATCAAGTATGACAGCGGGGATAAAAACCTATAACGGATCGATTAACTACACTGCCGATGGTGAGCAAGTTTTACCAATCGCTCGCCAACTCGAATTAAAATCTTTCAAAACGGGGATCGTTACAAGCGTCCCTATCTCGCATGCTACCCCAGCGGCAGCTTACGCAAACAATGTCACCAGAAAAGACTATCAGGACATCTCTCGAGATATGCTTGGACTTCCCTCGGTTTCTCATCGAGATCAACCCTTACGAGGGATGGATGTGGTAATTGGAGGCGGGTGGAGTCCAACTCGTCAAAAGGATCCAGGGCAGGGTAATAATTACCTTGTTGGAAATCGCTACCTACATGAATCAGACATGCAAAAAGTCAATGTGGATCACGGAGGACAGTATGTTGTTGCCACCCGCCAAACGAACCGATCCGGTCACCAGATATTAAAAGAAGCTACACAGAAAGCCGTCTCCGAGCATAAACGTGTCCTTGGCTTTTTCGGAACGCAATATGACGGTCATTTGCCCTATCAAACTGCTGACGGAAAATACAATCCAGCCGATGATCTCAAAGGAAGAGAAACGTATTCTGATCAAGACATAAAAGAAAACCCAACGCTAGCTCAAATGACTGAGTCCGCCCTCACTTATCTAGCCGCTGACAAGGGAAAATTTTGGCTGATGATCGAGGCTGGGGATGTGGATTGGGCCAATCATGCCAACAATATTGACAGTAGTATCGGCGCAGTTCTAAGCGGTGAAGCTGCATTCGATGTAGTTATGAATTGGGCTGACAAGAACCAAGTCTGGGCACATACCGCCATCATCGTCACTTCAGATCACGGACATTTCTTCGTAAATCGTCAACCTCAGGCAATCGCTGACGCTAGTCGTCCCTAAACCATCGAGGTAATGTTTGAAAAATCGCATGAATACCCAATCTGGCGAAATTTGATCGTCGGAGTTACACTTTGATTAGGTCATCCACCGGAGTTCGGGAACCATCCGAGTGTTTATCAAAGCACAACCATGCCCGACCACCGGCGTGTGACACCCCCTCAAGCATCAAGAACTGAGGGATACCCAACCCGTTGATCAACACAAAACCATTCCGAGCCATTGGCTAAAGTGGTACTTGTCACCCATCAGGTCACACGTGAACTCCGAAGAACTCGCCACGCAAGGTTCATTGGCTGGACAGCCATTGACACCTGATCAGATAGAAAAGCTCGCGAAGTGCCAAGAGGTAATTCATTACCAATTTCGCGATCAAGCATTGCTGCGTGCAGCTCTGACCCATGCATCAGGGGCGAGCCATCGACTTGCGAGTAATGAACGATTGGAATTCTTGGGTGATTCCATTCTCGGAATGACGGTCTGCGAATGGCTCTTTGAAGAATTCCCGGAGTATACCGAGGGCGATCTGACGAAGATAAAGTCGGCGGTGGTTAGTCGGCGAACGTGTGGCCGCGTAGCAAGAAAACTTGGCTTGGATCAATGCTTGATCGTTGGTCGAGGAGTAACTCGAAATCGAAGCTTTCCTCGATCTCTCGTGAGCGATGTCTTCGAATCGATCATTGCAGCCATTTACCTCGATAGTGGCATTGAAGTGGTTCGTGAGACTCTCAAGCAATGGCTCAAAGAGGAAGTTGCTAATGCAGTTGCAAACCAAGGTGCTGGTAACTACAAATCCTCACTCCAACAATTAGCACAGCGTGACATCGGACACACACCTATCTACCAACTGTTGAAGGACTGCGGGCCGGATCACCGTAAAATTTTTCTCGTCTGTGCGGTGATCAACGACCAACAATTTCCAGGAGCTTGGGGAACCAATAAGAAAGAAGCTGAACAGAAAGCAGCTTCTAATGCGTTAGCGTGGTTGCGTAAGGAGCCGATACCTTATCCTGATGACCAGAGGCCAACTGATGACTGATAGGCCATCAACCGATTCACGTTCCGTGATGCCTTAGAAGCATAATTTGCGATACCACTTCCCGGAGATGAGCAGTGTGTACTTCTTATATTTACTGGTCGCCGATTTTGTACCCTTGGGGCAGAGAGAATGGAACCTCGCTTGAAGTTCCTTCTCCAGCAGTGGAGCTAGTCGCAGTTGGGTCTTTCACCTCGGTGCCTGCTGACCGAACTTGATGGCTGGTAGGTTTGGCTGCAACACGTTCGCTCGTGTCCACTGACTGTGAGCGGTCCAGTCCGACGAGCATCTCTTTCGTGCGTTCCACCGCTCTACGTGTCGCTACATCAGTCTCTGACATCACCTCATATTTCATCACCTCGCTAAGGTGAGTTCGAGCCTGAATCACCTTGCCGGACTGAAAGTAAAGATAAGCCATGTTGAAGTGGGCGACTGCTGGCTTATTGTTATCGCTCAAAACCTTCAAGGCTTCACTCTCCTGCCCGGCGTCATACAAGATGCTGGCGAGATTGTTCGCGTACCGAGAATTACCGGGACTGATCTCCAATGCTTTGTTCAGATGTTGAACGGCCAGGTTGGTCTGTCCGAGTTTGCTATGAGTGAGCCCCAAGTCGTTTTGTAAGCCAGCTTCGGTCGGATTCGTCGAAGCGGCCATTTGAAAGAACTTCGCAGCTTCGCCATAGTTCTGCTGACGGAAATGCAGTCTGGCAATGCTAGCCAAAGCGGGAGTGTGTTTAGGCTGGGATTCCAATGCCCGTGTGTAACTCTCCATCGCTTTGGCAAAATCCCCTGTAGATTCCCAGAGCTGGCCGTTTGCAATGTAAACCTCTGCATTCACGCTGTCGGGTCGGTTCGACAAACTCAATGGATCATTACCGACCTCTGGCTCACCGGCGGCTTCTTCTTCGGACTTGGTGAAGACGCCTGTCACCGCACTCGTGGTGGCATTCCAAGCTTTCTTGGCTGAAGCAGTGAATCCGCCAGCTTGCTCGACTTCGTCGGTAGCAGAGGAGGGAGATTTGACAGTGACTACTCGAGTCTCTTGTTCGGTCAATGGCTCCCTTATCTCCGGCGCATCTTTGCTCGAAAAGGGATTTAACGAACTCCAATTGACGCCAGTCGTTGAGCAACCAACGCTGGTTGCTACGACCACTGCAGTGGAGAGAGCAATCAGCCTAAACTTTGAAGGGTATGGCTTCCTCACGGATTTATCTCCTGCGTCCTTTGTCCCTATTCATTTGCGCACGCCGACATACTACGACGGTTCTGAGGGGTTATCGGCTTCTATAATCCCTATTCTTTAACCGACCTGTATGATCCGCTTAAAGAGTTCCTGGAAGGCAACCGATCGGTACTATCCAGGCTAAAATAGATCTTTGCTAGCTTTTATTGACTACTTCCAGCAGAGCCGACACCGGGTTGTCCAGTGGTGGTTTGATCGGGCAATTTAGGAGTGGCCAGATTATCGAACCAGGCGTTATTGATCTTGGTTGCCCATATACCTGAGACGGTCGGTGGTGAGATCTCCGTCACAAAGACCTCCGGCGGATTGTCGTGATCGCTGAGTGCTGCGATCGCTTCCCTGACCGAATTGATCCTAGCTTGAGTCCTCTCTTTTGTCGCGGCGCGGACAATAAACACCTGTCGACGGGATGCGGGGGCTCGATTGGCGATCCACTGTAATCGTCTCTGCCCAGCAGTGAGCAGGGTACCATCTTCAGGACGAAACAGATCGTGTCCGATCGTATTATGCAATTGCCAGCCGTTGGATTTCATGATCTCAAAAGGCTTGCGAACCGCCTCAGCGTCAGCCTGATTAAAAGGGTCCGGCCAGTCATTGTTACGATGAAATCCGGAATGGATCTGCTGCCAAAAAGTCTTCCAATCCGCCGAAGCGTTATCGGGTATCAAGCCGAAACATGCGAACACAGCAAACAATGAAGTGATTCGAAAATAACGAGTCATCTCTGAGGTCCCCATCCCTGTAGGCAACCTGATGCGTGTTGCCCTGATAAACATCCGTGTGTTTCTGAGTTATCGGGTATTCTCAAGTGTTAACTTGGACAGTGTTAGCCTGACTCCTCATTTCGGAAAAATCGTCAAAGTCTACAGGTCGTTCAGTTCCACCAAATAATGATTCCCGTAAAACTCAATCCGGTCCCCCTCAGACAATTGCCTGCGTCGACGTGTCTCCACCCTGTCATTCACTTTGACCTCTCCGGCTTGGATTCTGACTTTTGCCTCACCCCCTGTGCCGACTAAGCCGTGTAATTTCAGAAAATCGTCCAATCGCACAGAGATCGGTCGGGATTTAGAGTCCGAGTCACTTGGGAAGTTCATTTTTTGTCTCGAATCAAAACGGGTCTTGCAGATTCTTATAAGATACGAAAACCGTATCGTTCTTTCGGTATCGAATTGCGGTTCAAATCGATACAACCTTCGCCTTTGAAATTCAATCCAATGAACAGATCGCCTTGGTATGGCAGAATCGGTCCTGGTCTTATCACTGCATGTGTGGTGATTGGTCCCGGCAGCATCGTGACGAGCTCCTCAGTCGGAGCAAAGTACGGCTATTCAATGCTCTGGATTGTACTTGTTGCTGTGATTTTTCAACTGGCCTTTATGACGATCGCAAGCCGTCTTGGAAGTATCCAGTCCTCATCGATATGCGACATGTTGCGAGAGAAAGGAAAAAGCAATTGGGCGATTGCGGTGGGTATCTGCGTATTCTTTATCGCTGCAGCATTTCAATCCGGTAATAACATGGGGATTGCCGCTGTATTCGAAGAATTGTTTCCACCTGAAAATTCAGAAACGAGCGGGCCAAATTATCTAATTCCAGCCTTGGTAGTTATCTTTAACTCTTGCGCCATCATCTTTTTATTTGCGTTCCGAAATCTGTATCAGTTAGTGGAGCGAATGATGATGTTCCTCGTCGCGTTGATGCTACTGAGCTTCACAATCAATTTGGTAACACTACGACCAAACCTTGGTGAAGTCGCTCGAGGATTCGTTCCTCGAATGGATTTGGTAGACATCAGTGTCTTGGGTTTGATCGGCACAACCTTTGTGATCACCGCCGCATTTTACCAAGCCTATTTGGTTCGCCAAAAAGGTTGGTCCCTGGATGATGTCAAGGCTGGCTCCACTGATGCGAGAATAGGAGCCGGTATCATGGGCACCATTACAATCATGTTGATGGCGACCGCAGCAGCAGGTTTGCACACTGGATCTGGCGACGCCGTCACATTAACCAATCCGATTCAGATCGCAACCGCTCTCGAGCCGACGTTTGGATCTACGGGGAGATGGATCTTTTGCCTCGGCTTATTCTCAGCTGCTTATTCCTCATTTCTCGTGAATTCGATGATTGGCGGATTTGTTTTGTCCGATGGACTCGGTCTCGGCTGTGAGGCCACGGATCGCTGGCCAAGAGTTTTCACTAGTTTTTCACTACTCACGGGAATGGCCGTAGCGATTGCAGCAATTCAATTTAATTTTGATCGCGCTCCGACCATCATTGCAGCGCAAGCAGTGACGGTGGTCGGGTCACCGCTCGTTGCAATCGTTTTAGTTTGGCTTGCGAGCGATAAGAAATGGCTGGGCCGTCCACTCAAATGGTTCTCCTATCTCGGAATCGCACTCTTAGTCTCCATGGCGTTGAGAACAGCCTTTGTGACACTTCCCGCAAAACTGGAAAGCTACTCAAACGCTGCAATCAAGCCTGCACCGGTCGTGAAGAACGCGGATTCTAATGAGTGATCCGAAATCGGTTCAGGGAAGAGTGAACAGTAATCGTGATGGTAAATCCATGCCTGAAATAAGATTACTTGAACGTCGAGATATTCCCCAATCACTTGAGCTCTGTCGAATCGCGGGATGGAACCAGATAGAATCCGACTGGGAGCGCATTCTGGATTACGGTAGTGGGGGGTGTTATGGCGCTTTCGACAACGATCATCTCTTAGGGACGGTTACCTCCACAAAATGTGCAGGTGACCTTGCGTGGATCGGAATGATGCTTGTCCACCCAAGGTATAGAAGGCTCGGAATTGGTCGATATTTGCTTTGCCGGTGTCTAGAAAATCTTCGTACAACATCTGTTAAAACGATCAAGCTCGATGCAACGCCATTGGGAGAAAATTTGTATAGGAAAATCGGATTCAGAACGGAGTGTGGAATCCAAAGATGGTACAGAGAGAAGACGGACCACCAACACGATGGAAAACTGTCCTCTGAATCACAAACGGATTGCTTGTCCGCTGAACATGCTTCACTTGACAAGCTAGCCTTTGGTTGTGATCGACTGGAATGGATTCGTCACCTAATACCATCCAGCCGATTCCTATCATGCAAGGATGGATTCTGTATGCTGCGACAAGGTCATCTGGCGGATTACCTTGGCCCTATGTCGGCGCGAAGCGTCGAGACGGCAAACAACTTGGTCGCGTTGGCAATCCAGCAAACAAGTAATGATATTTTTTGGGACATACTGGAAGATAATCATCAAGCCAAGAAAATTGCGCACCAACACAACTTTATTCCTGTCCGAAAACTCACTCGAATGTTTTTCAATGCCAATACGGTAAAAGCTGATCCAACATTTCTCTATGCACTAGCAGATCCAGCTGTTGGATGAAGCACTAGGATTAGCCCCACCATCTGGATCGCTATTAGGTGGAAATTGAAAAAGGGGAGAACGTTAAAATCGACATCGTTTGTACTAGAGTACGTTGCGTTGTCTGTTATGATTCGCCTACCGCACGCCAATCTCTTAATCCAAACAGTTCATATTCTATCTGTATGAATACGGGCCCAAGCCAAAAGAACCTCTCGTTACATAATAAAGCCTACCAGGCGCTGGTAGATGAGGTTGTGGTTCTCACCGGTCCCACAGCGTCGGGAAAGAGCAACTTGGCAATCGAGGTGGCTAAAAGCATTAATGGAGAGATCCTGTCGCTAGATTCCATTGCGGTCTATCGAAAAATGGATATCGGCACTGCAAAGCCGAGTTCGCTAGAACAGACCCAAGTGACACACCACCTGATCGATTTAGTCGAACCCGATGAAGAATATAGCGTGGCCTGTTATATGGAGGCAGCACACCAAGCGGTCGACGAAATCAAAAGCCGAGGGAAAATACCGATATTTGTGGGTGGCACTCCCATGTTCTTAAAGGGAATCCTACGAGGCTTCAATCCGGGTCCACCAGCAGATTGGGAATTCCGAAAAGCGGTGGAAGCCGATATAGAAATTCATGGCACAAGTGCTTTGAAGGCACGTCTGTTTCAAGTGGATCCTTTGGCTGCCAGCCGGATTCACAATTCAGATGTCAGAAGAATGATACGCGCATTGGAATTTTCTAAGATTACCGGCACACCGATAAGTCATCATCAGACCCAGTTTGAATCCAACCGCGACTGGTCAGAATGCAACGTTTTTACCCTTGCTTGGCCCCGTCAGCAGCTCCATTGTCGTATCAATCAACGAGTGGAGTCCATGTTCGAGCAAGGGCTAATTGACGAAGTGCGAACCCTCCTTAACCAATATGGGGAGCTTTCGCGCACCGCGTCTCAGGCCGTGGGTTATCGAGAAATCATCAAGGGACTAAGGGATGGTCATACTCGCGACAAGATGATTGAGGAGGTAGCCGCTCACTCTAGGCAACTTGCAAGACGACAAGAGACATGGTTCCGATCATTTCCTGAAATTCAATCGATAGGAATGTCTGATGATGTCGACATCTCAGATGTGGCGAATGATTTGACCACAAAGATCAGATAAGGATGTTTGATCACGCGATCAGATTCTTCCAAGTACCATGCTTTGACACTACGTGACAAGACCCTCAGTGACAGACATAAACACATCTTCAAGTGTTGGTTCACGATCGTGAAACGTCAGCAACCTGACATCCTTTTTCAGTAGTTGCTCAAGAAGCTCAGCAACCTCCTCATCTCGCATCTGAAATTCTGCGGTCGCTTTCTTTTCACTCACTTCAATGCTACGCAGCTGCGGAAAACTCCGTACGACAGAAAGACCCACTTCCATGTTCGACAAAAAGTGAATATCGATAACACGATTTTTCCTAACCTGTCGATAGATCGAAGCAATGGATCCATAAGCCAACAGTTTACCTTTTTCCATAATCCCAATCGATGTACAGCAATCCGCCAATTCGGTGAGGATATGGCTGCTGATCAGAATGGTTTTACCCATTGCCCGAAGTTCTTTTAATAATGCCTTCACCTCGATCCGTGCTCGTGGATCCAGTCCACTGGCGGGCTCATCAAGGATTAATACGGGTGGATCATGAACAAGAGTTTTCGCCAGACACAGGCGCTGCTTCATCCCTCGTGAAAGTCCGTTCACAAAGTCATTTCTTTTATGACCTAGATCGAGCAGCTCAAGAACGTTACCGATAATCTGTTTACGTTGAGCCTTCCCAATTCGGTAAGCGACGGCAAAGAAATCCAAGAATTCCCAAACTCTCATTCCGTCATAAACGCCAAAATGATCGGGCATGTAACCGATGGCTTGACGGACACCAATGGGATCTGATTTCACATCGCAGCCTGCAACTTCACCTGTCCCGCGACTGGCATGCAAAAGCGTTGCTAAAAATCGTATAGTCGTGCTCTTTCCAGCACCATTCGGCCCAATAAAACCGAAGGTTTCACCCGCTTCGATCTTTAAATCGATGGACTCGACTGCAGTAAAATCACCGTAGTCTTTACCGAATGCATTTAGCTCAATCATCTATTGCACGTCTTCCGTTGCTTCCCCGGAACCGGATAACCCATTTTCATTGTCTAAGCGTTCTCGAAACTCGGTGACTAAATTTAGATCTTTCTTCGGGTCGGGGGACGTTTGAGTTCGAAGATGAATAATGACGAGTGTTTGCCCCGTGTATTGATCCAAATTGGGAGCCATGGCTAGTGCTTTCAAGCTACCATCATAACGGGCGACCAAGCAAACTATTCCTTCCTGTATTCTCTCTTCCGAATTCAAGGAGTTAAGTAATCCTTCTAACTCAACTGACATTTCACCAGATCGCTCCATCTCCGATGAGTTAAGGAATTGAATCTGCTTCTGTTCTCCCGAATTTAAATTGTCTATTGGGGCGGTTTGAATGAGTCCATCAGAGGCTCTCCTCACCGCGTAGCCATCAAAGAAATCGAGCTTTGTGGTATTGCTGATCCAATTGTCATCGCTAAGTGTGATCACTCCCTCGAGTTCAACCATCTGCTCTGCTCGAATCATTCGAGCTTGGTTGCTATCGATCTGAAATCCACTGATTCGAGGCAGATCTGACCGGCTAAAATCAAACGACCCAGAATCATATTGACTCTCCTCGTCTCGTCCGGCCCTCAAATCTAAAGGTTCAACTGCTACGTCAGTGGAGTCAAAATCAATTTGGTAATCTGTAGATAATGAGTTGTAGATAGAGACCAACCGAGTGAGATGAGCTCGATCGTAACCTGGCTGTATTTCGAGCAACGCTAGTTCCTTTCCACTTCTTGAAAAGCCAATGTCAAGTTGCGTCACTTTGGCTATCACCACACCACCGGCAATTGAGATCACGGGAACGGCTAACCAAAACCATTCAAGACGAGACAATAAGCGAAAGATGAGATAATTGACTGGTATGAGTACGATTAAATACACCACGAGTGAACTGATAGCGGACTTGGATTCAGGAATTCGAATACCAGATTCTTTTCGCAATATCTCCGTAGCAACGCGAACAAAGTCACTCTCATTATGCCAACCTGATATTCCAGCCTGTGCCTCAACAAGTGTGTCCGGATCATAAGTGCTACGTTGAGCTGTACCTGTTCGTGATTCTTGGAAGGAGACAGAAAGTGCTGCGTCTCGACTTGCTATCCTAAAGTTAGTGTTGAATGCTGCATCACTATTGGACGTGGAAAATTGTGGGTAGTATTGACTAACCAAACGATCATCAAGCTCATCTTTGATTACTCGAACTGCCCGATGCGGACGTCCCAAAATAACACCGTTGAAGAAACTGTCGTAAGACTCCCAGTTCGCCACCCAATCACTCGTTAGATCAAACCTTGACTGAAGAACTTTTCCACCCCCCAACGACCGATGAATAAGAAGTTCACCGCTGGATAAAACGTATTTTGCGTCACGGTGGATTGTACCGCTAAATGAGATGCCACCCGCCTGTTGACTGAGTATGGCCAGTTGTTGATCTAAAGAAGAATCGTTATCAACACTCCAGGATTTTAAAAGTGTCTGTGCCTTAGCGGTATCCAATTCAACAACCGAATCCAATTGCATCGGTAGAAGATTAGCGAGAGCTGAAAAAGATAAATTCTCCGAAGCAACGGCACCATTGACAATCAGCAAACCACCAAAATGAATCCAATCAGCTAGTGCTCTCTGTTGCTTCGGTGTGATGGCACTGGGAGGTAAATCATCCCACAGCACGATGGCGGTAGCCGTCCAGTCCAGCATTGTATCCGGCAGTGGCAATAAATCGCTTTGATCAGAAATCGTGATGACACGGAAGTTATTTTCAGATTGCTGATGACGAATACCTTCAGGCTGAAATCGAACCCAGTCTGCAGCTTGAAGTCGATTGAATCGATCAGGTCGTGAAGTCAGAATGACAAAAAAATACTCATGAGGGTTTAGAATCTCAGACCGTTGAACAGCCCTATTCGTATTTGCCACGCCAACAGGCTGACCAGAGATGTTGAGCTGATTCTTTAGCACATAGCGGTTGCCCGTCTCTCCAATGGCTCTGGGAGGTAGCACGCGATAATTGATATGACGCCACTGACCCTTTGGTAGTAAGACAGAGCGGATGGACTCTAACTGACTGCTTTCTGCGCCAGATTGAGATCTGACCGGGTCCACCCGTGCGATAATCTGACCACGCACATCATCGCGAGTGCTCTTTAACCTTTGGCTAGCTGTGATCCAGTGTGCTGGCTTGATGCCAATCGGACGACTATCAGTCGATGGAAACGTTTGAATGGGTTCTGAAAGGTAGGGCGGCTTTTGGATTTCTTCGCTTGTCGTTTCCGCCTCTTCTCTGGAACGACACCCATCGCAGCCGACAAGGAACGGGATGAGCAGAGCAGGCAACAAGAGGGATAGCCGCGTGGGCTCAGGTTGTCCTACGCCGGACCGATATTCTCTGACACTGTGAACAGCAGTCACCAACCCATCACC
>JAYYHM010000138.1:0-3580 GCA_036148415.1 Planctomycetota bacterium | reverse complement strand
GATAGCAAGAGATTGCTTACAAGTGGTGAGGATGGCACCGTGAATATTTATGAATTGCCGCCAGTGAACGATCCGATTCCGGAATGGTTGCCATTGCTCGCTGAACGAGTGGCCAAAAAACGCATCAATGAGAGTGGAGCGGTTGAGGCTGTTTCGGCTGGGTTGAGCCAACTGAAAGCCTCCATTGACGCGTCCACTTCATCTGATGGGTACACCCGTTGGGCCAAGTGGTTTTTCAAAGATCCACTGCAGCGCGATGCGGATCACTCCTTTGATCTCACTACTCAGGAATTTACAGATATCAAGTCAAGGGGTTCATCGCTACTGGGACAATACGATGCATTTTTGCTGGAGCCAAATAATGGCTTGATCGCATGTCGTATTGGCTACCTGCTTGCTGTCTCTCCATTACGAGCAAAATTGGAACAACATGCTCAAACCCAATGGGATGAAAGTGCTCTTTGGTATTGTGAGCAGGGAACAGAACTTTCTTCTGAATCGGGTGAAGCATGGGCTCTGAAAGGAGCAGTCGAACAGGTTTTGGGTAAATCCGCCGAGGAGTCGGTCGCTAGAGCTCTTGAGCTAGAACCCGAGGCTCCAATTGCGCTCTACGTCAATTCCTACGAACTACACCAGCAAGGTCTTGCAAAGGAAGCTTATGCAGCTTTCACGAGAGCAATCAGTTTGTTGCCGGAGAATCGCCATCAATTGGATTGGGAGAATCAGGCTCCTTTCCTTGTGGGAACACTCAGGCAAATCTTGTCACCGAAAACCTTCTCTCCTTTTGTGCTTGCGCAGGCGGGTGTCGCCAAGTTATTTCAGACTGGAGATACGCTGCAACGCCGTAAAGTAGAAGCAGATTGGTTAACCCGATACGCCTGCGAATTGGGGCCTGATGACGCAAGAGTTTGGCGAATGAGGGCTCAGGTCCTCGCATCCGCAGAAAAGGAAGAGGAATTGAAACTCGCAATCGCAAAGTCGATTGAGCACGATGAGGGAGGTTCGATCGATTGGCATCAGTACGGTCGACTCCTTAATGAACGGTGTAACGAATTAGTAAGTCAAAAGCGATTCGATGAAGCGCATCAGTATGTGATGCAGTCTGGCATACCTTCACGATCGATAGAGGCGACCCCCGATCAAATCGATCTATCGTCCAGTTACAATCAGGCACTCATACAGACCCCCTATCGACTTCGCACCCAAAACAATAACGCAGACCGCACATGGAATCGTTTGCCTATTGGATTGGTTTCGATCGACGATGTTCTGTTTGATGTACGTGGGATGGTGAGGTTAGGAGGTGGTATCTTTGCTAATAAAGAGTTCCCGGCGCCCGTCCCGAGGAAAGTATCTGATATTGGTGTAAATCGGACAGCTGAATACGTGCATTTTCTGCATAACGTTGCTGCTGAAACCTCACGTCGTACCCCACGGGGCGAGGTGGTTGGATATTACACGCTAACGTACGAGGATAACGAGCAGGTTCGTTTGCCAATTCGGTATGGAAAAGACGTGATTCCATGGGTATTCAATTCCTTCGTTAAGCCGACTCGCGCTGCAGTGGGTTTTGCTGAAGGACATTACCAATCGCATAAAACCCTTTGCCACAGTATCTGGGAGAACCCCAGACCAGAGGCTCGAATACGATCGATTGATTTTGAGTCGACGAACTCACATTCTGCACCCTTTCTCATTGCTATCTCTCTTGAGTCGGACACCTTCAAGTCCTCTTCCGGCGACGGGCCCTCGCTATCATCGAGGGCCTATCGACGATCCTTCCTGACTCAGGGTCAGACGGAGAAAACGAAGTCAGCTGTTGATGATTTGTCCAATCGTGCACTTGTGCTAGAACCCGAAGACGTTGAGTTGGCGTATCAGCGAGCTGAGGTCCTGTTTCAGATCGGTAAGTTCGATGAAGCTTTGGAGATGGCTTCCAGCTTGGCTGAACAACACCCCGAGAGAACCGCTTTTCGTATCCTTGAAGGTCGCGTGTTATTCAAAATGGGGCGTGCCGAGGAGGCAGCGAGCAGACTGCAGCGACGCAGTGGGGAGCAGCCATTTGAGATATGTTTTACCCAAGATGAAAGCTTAATTTGGGATCAATTCACTGAGGATGTTTATGCACAACTCGGTGAATTTGAGGGGCGTAATTTCCTCTTCAAGTTAAATATTCCCAATCGAAGTGAAGATGCTTCAAGCTACTTGGTTGACCTATCTGAGCACTACAACGCAAATCTCGAAGAATCCTTTTTTACCCCACGCAACTACCCCAGCTATACGGGAGCATTTTTTAATCGACTTCAGCCCGGGATCCATGTATTAGAGGGAACACCATTTGATATTCGTTGTGTTATTCAACTCAACGATCGAGAGACCATTGCTATGAACAATGTGTATCCGAAAGGGGTTGAGGGGATTCAAGTTGGAGTAGAGGGGGATCAAGTTCATTTCTTGCACGCAACTTTCAACAATGATCGACCAGGCACGCCCACAATCGGATATCAGATTCATCTTTCCAATGGAGATGTACACCAGCACATCGTTCGCTTCGGAATTGATATTAACGACATGGCTCGGGATCATGATACCGATTCGCCCGAGAGTGCTATATGGAGAGCTCCCAATATCACCCCATTCGCGTTCGAAAGTGATGCTTTATTGCATCAGTCCACTTGGAATAATCCCACACCCCAACACACCATCGCTCACATTGATGCAAGGATCGGGGTTAGTCGAGCACAGCCATTCTTAGCGGCTATAACTGTTGAGTCTTTTGAGCGTCAATTGAATCGCAAGCCAGAGGAAATCCTTCAGGTCGCTCAGAATGCCTTGCGAAAGATTAAGCAGGCGTATGCGGTCAATCCAGTCGTAATGAAATACGTGCGCGAGGTCGTTCAGAAAATTGAGGCAGAAGGGATGGCGAACGCTGAGGCGTTGCAGACGCTAGCGAGAATCTATTACCGATTTGAAGAGTACGGTAAAGCGCTCAAGGCCATCGATGCGTCGCTCTCTTTAGACACTGGAAATCGTGCTGAAAGCCTTCGCTTGAAATCAGAAGTTCTCGGAGCCATGAAAGAATTTTCGAGTGCTCGTAAAATACAAGAGGCGATCCGTCAGGCAGTCTTAGATGAAAATATTGTTAAACGGGGTGAGGGAACGGATTCGCGATTCGTTGATCTCAGCTCCTATTACAATGTCACACTTCAAGAATTTCCCTACCAGACCGAGCAATCCACACGCACGCTAACGGAGACATTTGATCAAATTACGCCTGGAGTGAGTACCTTTGCTGGGATAGAGTTTGATGTGAGGGGAATTGTCGCGCTATCCGGTACGGAAACCTTACTGTCAGCCGGTGTCTACGATTTAAAACAGGAAATCAGCGGTGTCCGGGTTGATCGAAAAGCATCATCAATCCATCTTCTGCACGGAGCAGGTTGGGGTGATTCAGAGCCTCACGGGACCTGTATTGGCGAGGTGATCTTGAATTATGAGGATGGTGAGAATCATACAATTGAAATTTGTGCTGGCATGCACGTTCGTGACTGGTTTCTCACTCAGTTTTTCGATCGGAATG
>JAYYHM010000137.1:0-8446 GCA_036148415.1 Planctomycetota bacterium | reverse complement strand
GAATCCTAATGAGACACACTTAGTGCTATCCAGCACTGCATCGATGTCATCCTTACGGCTAGCGTACGAGGGTTTTGCCTCTCTCGATCTGACACACCTATTACTGACTAAAGTAGACGAGGCTTGCCATGCGGGTGGGGTTATCGCGAACCTGACAGGGCCCAAATCATGGACTGATCTACCCCTAGGCTATTTAACGGATGGTCAGTGCGTTCCTGATGATATTGTTTCGGCAACTCCCCAATCGGTTGGGGAAATCATCTTGCCGGCGTCCGAATCTAAGCAATTGAGTGCTACTGGATAAAGAAATGAGAAAAATACTAATGTACTGATGCAAAAATTGTCGAAGAGTGAAAAGGGCAATACTGTTTTCTGCGAAAGACACTTGAATGTTATTTTAGAAAATTGGATTGTCCGACCTAGGGAACATATTTTTTCGATTTTCGTATTGTGGCCTTGCTCACAGAAAAGCTATTGAAGTTTCTTAGAAGAGTGTTCCCGCTGTGATTCAGCGGAGAGCTAAAGTGTTTTTCACCAGAGAAGCATTCATTGCATTGGTTTCGGATTCTCACCTTGATGTATCCGAAGCTGGTAGGAAGAGATGGTAAGAAAATGTCGATTCTTTTTATCTACTGGTTGGTGATGAAAGTAATCGGCTGGAAGTGGCGAATGGGCAACGGCAGCATGGATGCTGGTTGATGCCGATTGGCGTTGAATGAGTTCGTTGCGGGACAACCCAACGAGCGACGGGTGGTATGAAACGCCTGTTTTAAAACTATCACGGAGGATTGGATGGCAGCGACAGCCACGGCCGACAATGAGATCCTGCAGGTATGGGTCGAGTTTAAGGAACTCACTAAGGAATCGCCGAATTACGAGAGTCTTCGGAATCGGTTAGTTGAGCGGTACATGCCACTCGTCCGCTACAACGGTGAGAGGATTTGGCAACGACTTCCTGACGGTGTTGATCTTGACGACCTCATCAGCGCAGGGATCTTCGGCCTGATGGACGCAATTGACGCCTTTGACATGGACCGTGGTGTTAAGTTCGAGACTTATTGCGTTCCCAGAATACGGGGCGCCATGCTTGATGAATTACGGACCATGGATTGGGTTCCCAGATTGGTGAGGAGTAAAGCGAGTAAACTAGCCGTTGCTCGGAAAGCTCTCGAGACCAAGCACGGTAGACCTCCTACTGTGCAGGAACTCGCTGACCAGATGGAGATGCCTGTCAAAGAGGTTGAAAAGATGCAATCTGATGCCAACGCTGTTGGTGTCGTCTCTTTGAATAAGAAATGGTATGAGACAGATAGTTATAAAGATGTTCGAGAGATCGACATTCTAGAGGACAAGAAAGGCGAAGATCCTACCAGACGTGTTCAGAAGAATGATCTGATGCGTCTGGTAACCAAAGGTTTAAATCGCAATGAACGCCTGATTATCATTCTTTACTACTATGAAGAGCTCACGATGAAAGAGATAGGTGCGACTTTGGATCTATCCGAGTCGCGAGTCAGTCAGATGCATACCTCGATCGTGAATCGGTTGCAGTCTCAGCTGGGATATCGCCGCGTGGAGTTTGGTACTTGATACGGCCCGACGATCAATCTTGTATAAACAAAAGCGTTCTGTCGTTTCGGCAGGACGCTTTTTTAATTCAATCTATTGCCCTGTGTGGTTTTTCTGTCCCAAGTTGATGATTTGCAATTTTGACGAAAATCTTTGGCGAGTAGATCTTCGCGATATTGAATAATCACTGCACGAGGAAAAGAAACCTTAATCTGCTTTTGTGAGGATATTTTGATGCGTGTTGCCCATGTAATTACTCGAATGATTGTGGGCGGTGCGCAGGAAAATACTCTCTTCAATTGTCTCGATTTGCAGGATAACTTCGGAGATGAAGTTCTCCTGATTACGGGGCCATCGCTGGGTCCTGAAGGCGATCTAATCACTAACCTCTCCAGTGATACCCGCTTGGCGGTGGCACCGGTCGATTGTTTACGACGTGAGATTCATCCATACAGAGATTGGCAGGCATACAGTAAAGTCCGAAAGATCATTGCCGAATTTAAGCCTGAGGTGGTCCACACTCATAGCGCTAAGGCAGGTGTAATTGGTCGTGCCGCAGCGTGGAGCCTTGGTGTTCCCGCAATTGTTCATACAGTGCATGGCGCACCCTTCCATAGATTTCAGTCTGGTGTGTCTAGGGCTCTGTTTCGATTTGCTGAACGCTGGGCTGCCAAGCGATGTCATCATCTCATTTCTGTAGCAGACGCGATGACTGATCTCTTGGTGGAGTCAGGAGTTGCACCGGCAGAAAAGTTCACGACAGTTTACAGTGGGATGAATGTTGAACCATTTTTAAAATCCTCTAAATTTCGAATGAGCGTTCGTAAGAAATATGGCTTTTCTGATGAGCATATTGTCATTGGAAAGATTGCTCGGCTTTTTCACCTCAAAGGCCATGATGATGTAGTGGATGCAGCGGTAAAAGTAATTCAAGATCATCCCAACGTCCGATTTTTCTTTGTTGGCGACGGTATTCTAAAAGATCAGCTCGAGAAAAAAATCGCATCTCTTGGTTTGCAGGACTATTTTGTTTTTACTGGTCTGGTTAAACCTTCCGAAGTACCTGAGTTGATTTCAGCGATGGATATGTTGGTGCATGCATCGTACCGGGAAGGACTAGCTCGCGCTTTACCACAAGCACTGATCTCGGGGGTTCCCGCAATCAGCTACGACGTTGATGGTGCTAAGGAGGTCGTGCTGGAGGGTGAAACTGGCTACCTTGTCGCTCCGGGGAATATTTCTGAGCTTTCCCTGGCAGTGGAAAAGTTGGTCGTGAATTCCCAGAGTCGAATGGAATTTGGGTCTTACGGAAGAGAGCGATTTACACAGCAATTCAAGCATCAGGAGATGACGAAGCGTATCCGAATGTTATATCAGGAGCTCCTGGAATAGGCCACTTGTTCATTCTTTGCTGAACAAGGTCTTAGTGAGGGTAGGGCAGGGGAGTGTGGCGAAACACAGGTTACGGGGGATGATGAACAACTTCCGCCGACCCATGGAGATTTTCCAGTTTCGACTGCCGCTACTCTCCATGAAGGACTTCCGAGACACACCACGCTTTAACTATGATAGAACCGGGAGACGTCGGCACTAAAGAGCGATGCTGGAAATTTTTTTTGACCTTCAACCGATGAGTTTGAGATGACGAAGACCCGGGATTTTTTGGGACCTTATCGCTTGACTCGCTTAATTAGGGTTGGCAGTACGGCTGAGGTGTGGGAAGCCCTGAATGAGAGCAGTAAAGAACGTTTCGCTCTAAAGGTCTTGAAGCAATCCCTTGCGGGCAATAAGGCTGAGATCGCGCTACTCAAACATGAATACAATGTTGCAAAAGATCTCGTTAGCCCTCGAGTCGTCAAAATTCATGAGTACCGTGAAGAATCATCTCGGCAGATGCTTGTATTAGAGCTATTCAGCGAACTCAATATGAAACAGGCATTAAGACGAGGGCCCGAGTCCTTGGCTTTTATGTTGGATAAAATTGTTGAACAATCAGCGGAAGCACTAAATTATCTGCACACCAAGAAATGGATTCACCTTGATGTGAAACCAGACAATTTTTTGGTCAGTAGTGAAGGCACTGTAAAACTAATTGATTTCACCATTGCACAGAAAAAAAAGACAGGCCTTTCAAAGCTCTTTCATAGCGTTAAAGTTGCCAAAGGAACACGTAGCTATATGGCGCCCGAGCAGATTCGTAGAAAAGTTTGTGATGAGCGCACCGATGTGTACGCCTTCGGCTGCGTTCTTTATGAGCTTTGTACCGGGAAGCCTCCTTACACTGGCGATAATCCCAACGATCTTTTGAACAAGCATTTATCCGCTTCAATCCCCAGCCCAATTGTGCACAACGATAATGTGACGAGGGATTTCGCCGATCTGGTGAAAAGCATGATGGCAAAGAAGCCAGATAATCGTCCGCCTTCGATGTGGGAGTTTTTAAAAGCTTATCGAGGCATCGAGATTTTTAAGAAGCGGCCTCGAAAACCCGAAATCAGTGTATTCGAAAATATGCCGGGGATTAAAGGTGCTAATGACATGATTAAAAAGGGTGGCAAAGCAGCTGATCTGGATGAGGAATAAGATCGCTCGCGTACCGCAATAGTAAGAATAAAGATCACCAAGAGAAAAAATTTAGAGAGTGATACATGAGTAACGGACCAGGCCTAGATTTTGAAATTGAAATTGCGGAGCTCGAGTTGCGGATACAGGAACTAGAGCGACAGACTGAGAGAACGAATGAAGTGGAAGCTGAAATTCGTGAGCTCCGCCTCAATTTGGTCGAGCATTTACGAGACACCTATGGTTCCCTTAATCCTTGGCAGACGGTACAGGTTGCGCGGCATAAGAATAGGCCCTACACAAAAGACTATCTTAATCTTGCATTTGATGAATTCGTCGAATTGCATGGTGATAAGCACTTCGGTGACGACCGCGCGATGTTATCAGGATTTGCGAAGATTGATCGCTTCAAAGTAATGGTTCTTGGTCATCAAAAAGGTAGGACTTATAAAGAGCGAGCTGCTTGTCACTTCGGATGCGCTCATCCAGAGGGTTATCGGAAAGCGATGAGCAAAATGCATTTAGCCGAGAAATATAAGCTTCCTCTCATTTGTTTTATTGATACACCGGGGGCTTACCCTGGTGTTGGAGCTGAAGAACGAGGTCAAGCTCAAGTCATTGCCGAGAGTATGTTCAAGATGAGCCGCTTACGGATCCCCGTTATCTGTGTCGTCATAGGTGAAGGTGGTTCCGGTGGCGCTCTAGGGATAGGTGTTGGTGACCGAGTTGCCGTTTTGCAGCACGCATATTACAGCGTCATCAGTCCAGAGGGTTGTGCTGGTATTCTATGGAAGAGTCATGAATTTGCTCCAAAAGCAGCTGAGTCACTGCGATTTACCAGCAAGGACTTGGCGAAGTTCGGAGTCATTGATGATATTCTTGAAGAACCACTTGGCGGTGCTCATCGTGACCATCATCAAATGGCATCTCGCTTGAAGACTTATCTTTCTAAAACTCTGTCTTCCCTTGAGCATAAAACCTCAGATGAATTAGTCACCGAGCGATACGAGAAGTTTCGACGTATCGGGGTCTTTGTAGAATCGCCAGAAAGTTATGTCTCGTAAAATTGAAGCTCGCTGCATGGCTGTGCCGCGAACCTAGGATTGAGCAGAGACAGTGCTTTTTACGCACTTCCGCAACGTCCGATAATGCCTCTTATGTTGTATTCGAGATGCGAAAAACCCAGTATATCGGGACCTTTTCGCTTTTCGCTCCACCAATCTCTCTGAGATTGTTCTCGTTCTCCTATTGTATTCATTTTTGCTAGCAAGCTGATACTGGGGCAAGCTGATATTGGGGATTGCGTAATCCGTCTCCACCTGAAGTGCTTGTTTAATTTAATATGTATTGGTAGGTCTTGTTGCGAGAATCAGTTCACTCTTTGGATTGGTTCCTTTACGGAAGTATTCCCACTGCTTATAGCTTGGCTAAATTGGCCGATTTTAAATCGCATATTACCGGTAGCACGATTGTTGGACTCGCTTATGGATATTGGGGTGTTTCCGCGCAATCCATGTCGATTGAAAGTGGCATCGTTGCTGCTGGCTTGTGTTCGGTGAGTGGGATGTTGCCTGATTTGGATAGTGACTCGGGTATCCCCCTTCGAGAGACAAGTCTCTTCATTTCAGCAGTTGTCCCCATCCTGATGATCCATCGTTTCCGGGATCTTGGGTTTAGTGCTGAGGATATGGCAGTGGCTGCCATGTTGCTCTATATCGCGATCCGCTTCATCGCGGTGGAATTCTTTAAGCGATACACCGTGCACCGGGGAATGTGGCATAGCGTACCGGCAGCACTCATAGCTGGATTGATTGCTTACCTGGTCATGCCGTGTCCGAGTGACGCACTACGTCTTTACAAGTCGCTTGCGGTTGTCCTTGGTTTTGTAGTCCATCTTTTTATGGACGAGCTTTGGAGTGTGGATACTAGCGGTGGTATACGCTTCAAGAAATCTTTTGGCACAGCGTTGAAGTTCTTTGGAACAGATGGTCTGGCTAATTTTGCGGTCTATAGCAAGCTAGCCTTATTGCTTGTACTTGCATGGGAAGACGGTGCGATCGTGGATCGAATCAAGGAAAGAACTCAAAAAGAAACAACTTATATTGCTCGTCCGTTTTTTGATTTCGATGAAGTTCAAGAATGGATCAAACGTCGTTGAACTATATGCCGATTTTTCAACCCAAGCAGTTGGTATTAACGGAATACGCAATTAGTCTCTTTCCGGTGATTTCTCAAGAATGATCGTGACAGGTCCATCATTTACAAGTGTCACTTGCATATCCGCTCCAAACTTACCAGTCTCGATGGAAATGCCTAAGCCTCTCACAGCTTCTTGAAATTCTATATAGAGTCGGTTGGCAAGTTCAGGGTCTGCAGCATCAGTAAAGGCTGGGCGGCGTCCGCGACGGCAATCTGCGAGTAGAGTGAATTGGCTTACGATTAGTATTGAGCCTGCGGTATCTTTGATGGAATCATTCATTTTTCCTTGACCATCCTCGAAGATTCGCAGGTGCCCGATTTTTTCTGCAAGCCATTGGACCTGAGCCGATGTATCTCGATTCTCCACACCGAGTAAAACAAGTAATCCTGCTTCAATTGCTCCGATCGTCTGGTTGTTTACCTCAACTTTTGCAGACAGTACTCTTTGAACTACGGCTTTCATGATGATTCTGGTGTGGTGTATTGGCCACCATTCAATTCCCGAGAGAGTGTGAGCTTATGGGGTCGACACTGATCACAGAAATCTAACTCCTAGGTGTTGCGATTGAGCAGAATCCTTGGAGCGGTGAGTGTATCGTGAGTCATTAAAGAACTGGCCGTTATAATGCAATTTAAAGAAACGAGTTGCGTACAAAGAAGCCCGCTGCCATTGGATAGCAGCGGGCTCAGCTGATTGGTTGGCGTTCGCCATATCTTTAGTATTCTCTCGGAGTAACCGTGCCCTGCACTCGCGACGGTAAACCCTGAATTCTTAGGAATCCTTCTGCGTCATCTTGGTTGTAAGACCCTCCACCTTCCATGGTCGCGATCTCCGCATCATAAAGACTATTCGGACTACTTCGTTTGTCGATACTGATGTTACCCTTGTACAGCTTTAGGGTGACTTCTCCCGTTACAGGTTTTTGAGCCGCTTTAATAAATTCAAGAAGCGCGTCCATTTTCGGGGTATACCAAAATCCGTAGTAAACCATTTCAGCAACTTCTGGAGCGAGACGATCTCTAAGATGGGATAGATCTCGATCCATTGCGAGTTGCTCAACATACATCAGAGCATCATAGAGTACGGTCATGCCCGGAGATTCATAAACACCGCGGCTCTTCATGCCTACGAAACGGTTTTCAACCATGTCAATTCGGCCAATTCCATTTCGGCCAGCGATCTCGTTCAAGGCTTCCACCATTTCCAGAGCATTAAGAAAGGATCCATTGAGTGTCGTGGGAACACCTGACTCAAATCCGATGGTAACCTGCTCGCTGGCATCAGGAGCTTCTTGTGGACTCACACCCATCCCAAAATCAACCAGCTCCACACCGTTTACATCTAATTCTTCCAAATCCCCAGCTTCGTAGCTGATATGTAAGACATTTTCGTCGCTGCTGTAGGGTTTCGCTGTGGATGCTTTGACGGGAATATTTTTGCTCTCACAGTACTCAATGAGCTCAGTTCGACCCGGGAATGCTTCTCGGAATTCCTTAATGCGCCATGGCGCGATGATTTCGATTTTGGGATCCAACGCTTCTGCTGCTAGTTGGAATCGACATTGGTCGTTGCCCTTCCCCGTCGCTCCATGGGCGTATGCGGTCGCCCCCACCTCTTTTGCGACTTGAAGACAAACTTTGCTGATGAGGGGACGCGCGATCGAGGTCCCGAGCAGATATATTTGTTCGTACTTAGCCTGCCAAGCGAGTACAGGGAATGCGAAGTCGCGACACATCTCCTCTCGGGCGTCAATGATCCGAGAGGAGACAGCACCTCCATTCCTTGCTTTCTCCATGATTGCTTCGCGGTCTTCACAAGGCTGCCCAAGATCAACGTAAACCGCGTGAACCTCGTAGTTTTGATCTTGCAACCAACCAAGAATGACCGAGGTATCCAGACCGCCCGAGTATGCCAAAACACAGCTTTTCATGAGGAAGTTTTCCATGGAGTTTGGGAGATGCAAACCTGAGATACTGTGATTTAATGATTGATTCCTCTTCGCCGCAACCCGCCATGTCACTCCCCTCCCCTGCTCTTGCCAAATTATTTTCACAAGTTTTGGCCGGAAATAAGCCAATTGAAGACCTCGTTGAAGCTATCCAAGCCCTTCCAATC
>JAYYHM010000136.1:0-8430 GCA_036148415.1 Planctomycetota bacterium | reverse complement strand
ATCTTCAGCCTCTGCCGCCAGCAACTCTGCCAGCGGAGGGCAACACAGAACCAGATAGCGATCAAGCGGAAGATAACGGTAGTGAAGATCCACTGCAGGTGACTGCTGCTTCTCATCGAGCTGGAGCAGAATCTGAAACTGAGGACGAAGAGGAAAGCCTTTCGGAATCGAAGGAGATGGACACGAGCTCAAATCCCCTTGATGAAGCGAGTGAGGTTTCTCAGGCCAGTGAAGTCGTGAGTCCAGAGCCAAATTCTGAGAGAGTCGCCGCAGTACCTGATCGATTGCAATCAGAGCCAGTATCAGGGTCAAACGATTTGAGAGGGCAGACTCCTCCAGCCATTTCTGGTGTTCGACTTGATTCTCAGCCCTCCGAGGCGATGCAGTTGTCTCCACCTACCACACCCGATTTTGGTGTGAATAGTCCCGAGGAAGATGGCACCAATCAGATGCGTGGCCAAGGACTCGGTCTTGGGCGAATATCAGGAACGACTTCAGAGTTGCCTGGAATTCGAGTGACTACCAAAGGACCGGAAGCGATCTTGATCAGGCAGAATGCTGATTACGAAATTCTGGTTGAGAATCGTGGCCAGATTGATGCTGAAGGAGTTCTGATCCGAGCGTTGGTTCCGGAATGGGCAGATCTCAGAGGTCAAGTTGCCAGTCGTGGGGAAATCGCGACCCGCAAAGAGGGTTCAGCTGACCGTCTCGTCTGGGAGATTGGTCAATTACCTGCGGGGAAATCAGAGACGATGAAATTACAGCTAATCGCTTCCCGTAGTGGAAATTATGACCTCGATATCGATTGGACGCTGATTCCTCAGAAGAGTGTTGCACGAGTGCAAGTTCGTGAACCACGACTCAACCTCACAATTGAGGGACCGGATGAGGTGGTCTTTGGAGAATCTCAAACCTACAAGGTTCGAGTTTTGAACCCGGGTAATGGAACGGCTTCCAACGTCGTCTTTACTCTTTCACCAAATTCTGCAACTCCCCAGAGTCAGAAGATTGGGGACATTCCACCGGGGAAAGAAGCACAGTTTGATATTGAACTTACAGCCAAAGATCACGGTGATTTGAAGATCCACGGGTTAGCTGCTGGTGATCTATCTCTCCGAGCTGACGCTGAGAAGACCATCAAGGTTTCGGCTGCGAAGCTTGAAGCGGTACTCACGGGACCACAGGTCAAATATCAAAATACCGAGGGCGCTTACAGCCTGCAGATTCAAAATCACGGTGACGCCGCCAGCGATCAGATTGTCGCGAGTCTGAGACTACCTGCTGGCGTCAGATACCTAGGTGGAATCGAAGGAGCAACACAGCAAGATCAACTTTTGAGTTGGAACCTTGAAGAGCTTTCACCTGGGGCGATTGTGACTTACCAGTTTCAATGCAACATGGATGCGACAGGCGAACACCTCTTCTCTTTTGATTGTCGAGGTAGTGCGGCTGGAGCTGCTGCGGTCTCCATCGCTACACGGGTTGAATCAATTGCCGACCTGGTGCTCAGCGTAAGCGACCCCGTGGCACCGGCACCGATTGGTACAGACGTTCCTTATGAGATCGTCATTCGCAATCGTGGCAGTAAAGAAGCGACGGACGTTCGGGCTATCGCGCAGTTTAGTCATGGTGTCGAGCCGCATCGTATTGAGGGTCAGAGTGGCCAAGTGATGACGGGGCAGGTTCTCTTCGATCCGATTCCAAAGATCGGTGCAGGTGAGGAAGTACGAATGAGAGTGATTGCCCAAGCTGACAGGGCGGGTCATCATCGTTTTCGAGCCGAAATTCGTTCGGGCGATACGGTTTTAGTCGCTGAAGAGGCAACCCACTACATGAGCCCAGAAGGTGAACGAGTCAGTCGGCGCAGCTCAGAACGACTCCGTCGATAGTTTTGATGCTGACTGATCATTCAGAAAGAGCCATGAAAGACGTTGGCTGAAAAACAAACTGAGCTGTCTAATCGTTGATTGGGCAGCTTTTTCTATGCACTGTGCAACAGGAGGCCTGGTGGCTTTAGCGAGCCGCTCGTGCAGGTTGGCCTCAAGAATCAATAAATTCAAGCGGTTGGTTTTCATTTACATCCGCAACACGGATTGCGAGTTCGCCCGCAAGAATTTTGCGAAATGCTTTACCCACAATCTCTCCTCGCCAGCCTTTGAGTAAGGCTGGGACGGGATCATTCGGTCGACGATCAAGTTCATAACCGAGTAACTCTCGAACATTCTCCGTATTACCCACAATCGGTGGTGCAAGTTTTTGTTGGCGACTAATACACGCGATGGATGTTGAAAGGAATTGGCTAAGCATAGGCGAAACAACTCGACGGGTCCCGCGGGGCCTTTGAGGTAATTCATTGTCGGGAGTATTCAAACCGGCTTGAATAGCTGCTGCGATCGCCTCGTATTGCTCTGCTAGTCCCCGGCGTTCCATCCCACGAATGTCTTTGATTTCTCGTTCTTTGGTGGTTCCGCGGCGAGCAAGTTCAACGATCAAATCATCGCGAAGGACTCGTTTGGGTAGGCGATCACTCTCTCTTGCTTTTGCCTCTCGCCATTTCCATAGCTGCCGGACGATTTCGAGTTGCCTTGGTTTCAGACCGGAACAACCGCTTACCCGTCGCCAGTTCTCTTTCGTCTCCCCATCAATCACCTTTTGTTGTAAGCGATCTGTCTCTTCCTCTAGCCATTCCACGCGATCAAGCTTTTGAACTTGTGCATTCAGTTGAGTGTACATTTCGATCAGGTCAGTGACGTCATGTAATGCATATTGGATTTGACCTCTTGAGAGAGGGCGTCGCATCCAATCGGTTCGCGTTTCACCTTTTGGTAGAACTTTATTCACGAGTTTCTGAACAAGCGTAGCGAGTGAAGCGGGATATTCTAGGCCGATGAAACCCGCAGCGAGCTGTGTGTCAAAAAGTCCTGCGATGGGTTTACCACTAAAACGGTAACAGAACCTGGATTCTTCCCTTGCAGCGTGGGCAACGACTGTTCTGCCAGGCGTGGATAGCAGATTCCAGAATGCACCCGTGTCCTGCGTGGTCGTCGGGTCAATAAGTGCCAGATGTTTGGTAGTTGCAACCTGAATCAGACACAGTTTCGGTCGATAACTGTCATCGGAGATGAACTCAGTATCAAACGCAATCACCGGTTCTTTTGAGATTGCCTCACAAAACTCAGCTAATTCTTCGGTAGTGTTGATGGAGTCGTATTGCAAAGTTTATCTAGCTGGTCGCTGGAAGTGTGTGGGTTACCTCGCTCGATGTAATCTACGTCGTTCAACTTAATCGGCCAACAGGTTATTCAGGTGATCGCGTGATTTAACGCTGACTTTCCGCCACTGTTTAGTGATAAGATGAGCGGGGGGTGAGACCTAGATTCACCCGATTTGTGCAAACTTTTGGGTAAGTTGAAATCTGCACAAACTTATGGTGCCATGGATCCGAGACGCAAATAGATCGTGATGTCGAGCAAGCACAGGGAAGATAATTACAGACACAATCACCTTGCTCCAAGCTGCCTCGTCAGCGTGCAAGATAAAGCTGAGTTTGAAATGGTTGTCCGAGCGGGTGTCGAAATCGTCGATTTGAAGAACCCATCTCTCGGACCCTTATCACCGACAAGCTTCAATGTCTGGAATGAAATTGCTGCAACTTCTAGCCGCTGGCAAGATCAGAAAAATAGTAGAGCCATTCAAGTTAAACCCATGCTTTCGGCCGCTTTGGGTGAATTCCATCAGGCACACGAAGTAGCAAGTTCACTTCCACCGTCTTTCCAGTTTGCCAAAGCAGGACCTTCCCAATGTCAGCAATGTGATCAGCTAGTGAATCATTGGGAGGAGCTTCGTGGCAGACTTCACGATCAAATCGAACTCGTTGCGGTCGCTTACGCGGATTGGCGTCTTGCTGAGGCAATCGATCCGCTAACAATCTTTGAGACTGCCGCGGAGAATGGATTTAGACACTGTCTGCTCGATACTTTTACTAAGGACGGTCGATCTTCCCTTGATTTCCTAAGCATGGATCAACTCAAGGAGCTGAGATACTTGTGCCAGCGAACAGGTATGTGGTTTGCAATGGCAGGCTCAATCACGGAGCTGGAGATCAGTAAGTTGATCCAATCTAATTTTGTTCCGGACTGTTATGCTGTCCGTGGAGCGGTCTGCCGAGGAAAGAGGTCAGAGGCGATTTGTGCAGAGCGCCTGCAATCCTGGCAGGAGTTCCTTCTCTCCTGTAGCTCTGCCTGAACCCTTCACATATTCTTTCTTATCTCCAAAATCGATTCACTTGATTACGGATTATCTTCCACACCACCAGTTGATGATCCATTGATGAGTTCTACGACCGTGTTCCTGATCCCCTGTCCTGTAAAGTTGATGGCTGCGACCCTACGGTTTTTATCAATGATTGCAAGGAATGGCATGGAAGTGATTCCAAACCTGACGGCGGTTTCATTCAATCCACTTTTTCCTGAGGTCGGCAGGGCGTGTAGATTTTGGAAAGGTAATGCATTCTGATTTAGAAAATCATTCAGCAGTCGTTCGTCAGTATCCAAGTTGATCCCCAAAATCTCTACATCATCCAGAAAATCAGCCCGAATTGATTCTAGTCGCTTCATCAATTGCAGTGATTGCGGCAGGGTCACTGTCCAGAATGGCACGAGGATTACTTTTCCCTTGTAATCCTCTTCGGCAAGCGATTCCTGGTTGAGAACGGGTAGATCAAAGTTGAATTCGGTATCGATGATTTTTTGCCGTGCCTGATAGGCGCTAAAAGCAATTTGCACTTCGCTTGATTTATTGGTGTTCGGATCGGTAAAGCTTTGTTTCAAAAGTTCAAAGGTGGACGTCACCAGATCTCTGCGTCCCAGTCCCTCCCACTGCATCGCTGCACTAGCCATGTATCTCACGCATTTCATGTCAGTGGTTTGTTGGAGGAGTGCCTTAGCAGCGAGATTCCACTGATCCAAGCTGATGTCTTTCCCTGCTCTCGCTGAGGTGAGTAACGTCTCGAGATTGTCGTAAAAAACGTGATTCGCAAGATCACTGGCAGCTGAACGAAGATCAGGATTGCTTGAATCCTGATACAGATCAAGGATCTTTTCTCTGATCCGAACTGCCCGGGTTTGGTCACCATAGGCCGCTAAGGTATCCCTCGCCTGTCCAAGTACCATCAGAGTCGGAACATCATTGGATGCAGTTGATTTTGGTATCTCATTAATCAATGTCATTAAACGCTCGGTCGCAGTTTTTTTACCTTGCTTTAAGTTTTCCAGGGCAAAGCCAATTAGGACTAGCCGGCTATCTGAGGCTAAGCTTTCGTCAGGCGAGGAAAGATTTGCTTCAGCGATTTGTTTGAGACTCGCCGCTGCTCCAGTGTCATCGAAAGATGCCAGATGAGATAACGCCTGAAGCTCACCTCTCGCACCGAGAGACATTTGCGTCTCTGTTGCGCCGGAATGATTTTTTAGATGTTTAGAGGCTTGCAGTTTTAACTTGGCAATTCGCATCAGCTCTTCTCTGCCACCCTCGACCTGCTGCATTTTCCCCCAAATATCTTGCATGTCTCGATCCGTAACCGCCAAGAAATCAATCAGTTCCTGCGCCGATAAATCTTCCCCCACACTGGATTTGGTCGTGCTTAAATCACTCGCTTTTGTGATGGGCCGGATCATGGGAAGAGTCGAAGAAGGGGCTCTTTTCTCAACTTGCGCTGTATCTGCGTCAGGGGTGTCAATGATCTCTGTCGTAGAAGGAATACTCTCTGCTGAACTCTGTGACTCTGAATTTTGCTCTGCTAACTGCTGGAGAACTGGATTGGATCGTAGCCCTTCTATCACCTTTTCATCACCCGGTGTTATGACTTCAGAGCTAACTGGCTTCGATGATTCTTTGGATCCGCACGCTGGCAGTAAAAGAAGGTTGAGCAAGATGAGCGCCCATCTTTTTCCTCGTTGCATAAGAGGAGCATGCATCATTTTTTGATTAGTTTGCTGTAGTGCCCAACTTTTGAAGGACATTCGAGCCAAGGTGTCGCAGGGGATGACAGATTCAGACATTCGCTTGGTGAAGATTTTAGAAAAACGGCTGATCAAAAGAGGACCTCTTCTGGAAATGCATTGAAAGACCCCGTTTGAATCAATTTGCCTGTCATTCGAGCTATGCAACGTCGTTTGATCAACCCGAGTTTTTTCGACCAAAGAAGCGGCATCAATCGCCAATTCATGCTGAGACCTGAATGATTTTGGAGCGGTCTTGATCTGATCAAGGTAAATTGCCAATATTTTCCATTCTTGTAGGTCTGTTCTTCTTACCGGAATGGACGTGTGACCATGAAGTGCCTTGGGTAAGTGGAATTTTATGAATACAAATCGCAATATCTGCTTGAAGACATTGATTCGTGGTAGGCAAGAAGAATTACGTCTCTCCGTTTGCTCAGGGAGAAACTCACACCGTGACGAAAATTGATCGATACGTTCTGACACTATTTCTCCGTACGGTGGTCATCTGTTTTTGCTCACTCGCTGGAATATTCGTTGTCTTCCATGCTTTCACGAGTATGGAGGACCTACTCAGGCAGGCCGAAAAAGATGGTGGTTTGCTTATCGTGATGTTCCGTTATTACGGACCCTACCTTCTGCTGCTTTTTGACTGGACCGGTGCGATCATTGCATTGATGGCATTTCTATTTACGATCGGTTGGCTTCGGGGGACTCGAGAGTTGACTGCGATGTTATCGACGGGAGTATCGCACGGAAGAATTTTTAAACCCATTCTAGTAGCTTGCTTTGTTTTGGTGGTGCTTCAGCTTGTCAATCGCGAGTTTATGCTCCCGAAGTATCGCGATGTATTATTGCTCAAAGCAAAGGATTTAGCGGGTCAACATGAACAACCCATCCGTGCTCAGTATGACACAGTGAATCGGGTTTTGATTGACGGGCGATCTCTTCGGACTCAGTCACAAGTAATCGTCGACCCGAGTTTTCGATTAGATGGGGATTACCCAGAATTTGGAGACACCATACTGGGTAAGACCGCAACTTGGCTTGAGTCAGATTCTCAGCATCGGAGCGGTTACTTGATTGATAAGGTAAAGCGACCCGATCAGATTGATAGCCTACAGTCGGTACGTTTCAAGGGAAGGAATATTTTGTTAACTCAGAGAGATCAATTATGGATTCAATCCGGGCAATGTTTTTTTGCAACAACTCTTCATCCTGATTTCTTGCAAACCAAACAATCCGCAATTCGGATGGCATCGATTGAAGAATTGATCAGTCGTGTCAAAAATCCGTCCATTCATAGTAGCCTGGGATTAAGAGTTCTGCTTCATGAACGCCTCGTTCGTTTACCACTTGATTACATTCTCATTCTTTTGGGACTCCCAATGATTCTCAATCGACACGGCCGCAATCTGTTTGTGATGATCGCTGCCGTGTCGATGACGGTCCTTGCATTTTTCGCAATCAAGACAGTATCAGGAGCCATGGGTAGTGGAGGTTACTTGCTCTCGCCAATGATGGCAGCATGGATGCCGTTAATTATTCTTGGCCCAATTGCTTACGTGCGTTTACGAGAAACAGCGATCCAATGACCCCGAGGGATATCTCAGTCGTCATTCCTGCAATTAACGAAGAGAGTACGATAGGCGTGGCGATCCGGTCAGCCTTGCTTGCTGGTGCTGGTGAAGTGATTGTTGTGGACGGGGGTAGCAATGACTCGACCATTTTGGAAGCAAAGAAATGGGGGGCCACCAAAGTTGTCAACTCTTTCCCAGGTCGGGGAGTTCAGCTCAATGCGGGTGCAGCGTTGGTGAAATCCAATCAGCAGATCGTTCTCTTTTTACATTCAGACAATCAGCTGAACTCAGAATGTTTGAAGCAGATATGTGAATTGGATGATCCGATTTGGGGTGCTTTTCGTCAGCAAATTGATTCACCGCGTTGGCTTTACCGATGGCTTGAGAAAGGAAATGACCTTCGCGTTCTGCTTCGCCAAATGCCTTTTGGAGATCAGGCGATCTTTGTTTTAAAGGAGGAATTTGAACGGTGCGGTGGATTCAAGGAGATACCTTTAATGGAGGACGTCTCTTTTTCTGCCAAGATGCGAAAAGTGGCACGGCCGGAACTGCTCCGAGGACCCATTCAAGTCAGTTCCCGTCGGTGGCAAAGGCATGGTGTGGTTGCACAGACCTTGAAAAACTGGTGTATTCAGGTTGCCTATGCATTGGGGGTTAAAGCAGAAACGCTCAGGGATTGGTATCGCTAGGTGTTGCAAGGATTACGATGGCTTCCTGTCGATTGGCTTCAACCGATGCATGTTATTTTCAAGATCCACTCATTGCATCCCTGCACGAGGGTGAGCCTGCTCGTACACTTGACGAAGATTTGCAGCGCTGACATGGGTATAGATTTGAGTGGTTGCCAAACTTTG
>JAYYHM010000135.1:0-10187 GCA_036148415.1 Planctomycetota bacterium | reverse complement strand
GATCCCCAACAGGCAATCTCGACCGAAACTCTGACAAAGATGACGGACAGCCTAGCACATCGGGGACCTGATCAGTCAACGCAATGGCGGTGCGACCATCATCGTGATTCTAGAGGAAGGAATCTTGGCATCGCGCTTGGTTTCCGTCGTTTAAGCATCATTGACCTGCACGGCGCTAGACAACCTCTGTGCAACGAAAATAAGGACATGCATCTCATCTTCAATGGTGAGGTTTATAACTATCCCACATTGCGCAAAAGGCTGCATGGATCTGGTCATCAATTCTCGACCGAAGGGGATGGAGAAACCATCCTGCATCTTTATGAAGATCAGGGAACAAAATGCTTTGAACAGCTCAATGGTATGTTTGCGGTCGCAATTTGGGATAGTACGCGTCACCGCCTCGTACTGGCGCGTGATCGAATCGGACAAAAACCACTTTATTACGCTTTCAAGAATCAGCAGTTCGTATTCGGTAGCGAATTAAAGAGCCTCGCCAAGGTGAATGGCATCTGTGAACGAATCAATGCTAAGGCAATCGATAACTTCCTAACCTACCAGTACGTTCCACATCCCCAAACCATTTGGGAAGGTGTCTACAAGTTGCCACCGGGCCACTTTTTGATATTCGAAAACGGGGAAATCACTATTCATCGGTACTGGGATCTCAACCTCAAGCAAGAAGCCAAAATCTCCGAACATGACGCCCAGGATGCAGTTAGCGAAATACTCTCTGATTCGGTTCGCCTCCGCCTTCAGAGCGATGTGCCACTCGGATCTTTTCTGTCGGGCGGTATCGATTCGTCTTTAGTGACAGCATTGGCGCAAGAGCACTCATCGGAACCCATAAGAACGTTCAGCATCGGCTTCCCCGTTTCCGATTTTGACGAAACCAAATATGCCGCCCAAGTCGCCAGTCACCTTGGTACAGTGCACCAGAGATTCGAGGTACAACCCAATGGCGTTGAGATTTTGGATCAATTGGTATACCACTACGACGAGCCCTTCGGCGATTCCTCTGCGGTTCCAACTTGGTATCTCTCAGAGCTAACTCGCAATGAAGTGACGGTGGCGCTCTCTGGTGATGGAGGGGATGAATTATTTGCCGGCTATGAACGTTATCGCGCACTGTGGTTAAGTGAAAAACTACAAAAGCTCTTTCCCGTAAATCGTTTTCCTGGAAATGGGATCATTCGAAGATTACCAGATTCAAATAAACGACGATCGTTTGTCAGGCGTGCAAAGCGATTTCTCGATGCCTTTGGTCAAAAGACCTCGAGGCGTTACCTAAACTGGCTACAAATTTTCCCTGAGGATCTCCGGGCATCAATTTACAGAACGGATTTTCTAGAAAGTCTACCCAACGAAGATCCATTTGCTTTTTTGGAGTCTAATTGGAACTCAAGTGAAGGTCGAGATGTAGTGACACGAGCTTCGTCTGCAGATCTTCTCACGTACCTTCCATGTGATTTGTGTACCAAGGTGGATATTGCCTCCATGGCACATGGCCTCGAAGTACGGCAGCCGTTTCTAGATCACAGGCTAGTAGAACTGGCTGCATCTCTTCCGGTCCGTAATAAATTCCGTGGTCGCAGAGGTAAATTAATTCTTGAGCAGTGTTTTGCAAACAAAATACCGCGTGAGATCTTCACCCGCCCGAAAATGGGATTTGGAATTCCAATTGCGGGATGGTTTAGAAGAGAACTTAAAGATTTAGTGCAAGAAACGCTGCTATCCGATCAGGCGCAGACGCGTCAATTCTTTCAGAAAGAAAAGATTGAATCCTTGTGCAATGCCCACTTCAACCATGAACAAAATCATGGCTATCGGATGTGGAATCTTCTGATTCTAGAAATGTGGATGCGTAGATGGATGACAGGATAATTATCTCCTGTAACTCTCAAAAACCGTACTCCAAGACTACTTTAAGCACTGGTCTTTTGGACAGCCTGTGAAGCCCTAACGATTAACTTGAGCTTGCCCAGCCAACCGATGAAAAAGAAGCCGCATGACAAAATCAACATCCAAATTGAAATGGTTTTTATTCGACGTTGTATCTGCTGATTTAACAAATTCAATTTCAAAAAAACTTCGGCTTCCTCAGACATCGTCAATTCCGCAGCACATTCATAACGTATGTTGCCCCCAACTTTGACCTGTCCGGAGTAATTCTTCGTTACAAATAATTCCTCTATTTCTGCATCACTAAAGAGAACGGCGGCTAATTCTCGTTCGCCTTCATCCAAGAAAGTCTTTTGCAGTAAATGAAGGGCGCTTTGCCTTTTCAAGTCGATAATCTCCCGTGATGCTTCTTCTTCTGTTTCGCAAGCAGATGTAAGCGCAACGTCTTTTATCACTAAGTCATTAGCGTCTATCCAATTTGGCCTTCCGTGAGGATATTCATGGAAATCCATAGGGGGCACTGAGAGTTCTTTTTCAAATGCATTGGAATCCTGAGAGATTCCAAATCCGTTAGTCGAGAAACAAACTAAGCACTGGAGCAACAGTGACCCTACCGACTGAAAATTCCTCATCTGAAGCGCCCTTTAATGAAATCTACTTCTTTACTCCTATTTGAGAGTTGGCGGGTTTTTGAAAGCCATACCGATGACGTCTGCAGCGCGACACCGAGTTGTGCTGCAAAAAACATGGTCGCAGGCTGTGAAAGTGGGAGAATCTGCTGTACACACCATTCGCAAATCACTGCTACCAAAACGCCCCATACCTGAAATCTTTTCTTTCTGAGTGGGTCCGTTAACCGATACCAATTAACCAAGAAAAATAATACAGAAAAATGAGATACAAACGCCAAGATGGTGGGTGAATTCTCAAATAGTATCCATTCGGGTAACTGAGTTGCTTCAACATCTCGAGTCAATTCGAACTGAGTATCAAGCATCAGGTATTGATGCAATAGATAGGCCAAGATACCTACCACACTACCCAAAGCTGCCAGGGTTACCCTTTGCGAAATGTCATGGTCTTCTTCAACCTGCCAGACCTGAGATAGAGCCAATAACCCCACCGCGGCAACACTTGTAAGTGAAGCACTCCAAATAAAAGGAGCAAATGAGGCATAAATCAACTTGCTCTCGGGATAGATCAACGAGACAAAGATAAGACTCAAGAGCAAGGCAAGTGGGGGAACCAATGCAGACGACAAAAGCCATGTCACACTTTTGTAAGAGAAACTTTCGCAAGCTAATTGCTCCCTCATTGCCAAACGCCACTTTTTCGAACCCACGAGATAAGAAACTGGACGAGTATCCATTTGTTGATGGGATTCATAGCGAATCGGAGCGGAGGATTTTTTGCTGTAAGCTCTGAAAATCCTCAGAAGAGCGAAAGCTGGAAGGTAAAAAATCAGACCAAGAACAACGATCGGAGCGAAAATCCAGGGATTTGAGATGACCCCCAAAACCAAAATTGCTGCCACGATATATCTAAAAACCTGAAATGAATCTCGATGCTGCTGAAAGTCAAATTTGGCAGATAGCTGATGAATTGTCGCACTCTCGTTTGGACTTATATTGCCAGAAATGTGAGGCACTGCATCCAAGATCGCCTCCCCCTCTGTCCCCTGCGGAACGTCAACCACATCCGCAATTGGTATTTCAGACAAAACGGTAGATTCGAATGCAATCTCTAACCGTTCGGATAGTGAATCAAGATCGTAAAATCGCTGCGAAGGATCTTTTTGCAAACAGGTCTCGATGATCGATCGAAGTGTATATGGAACATCATCAAGACACGGAGTTGCTGTTAGGTGCTTAATAATCACCTCATTTTTCGTCTCGCCATCGAAAGGCACAGCACCTGTTACAAGTTCATGCAGAATCACCCCGAAGGCATAAATATCAACCTGGAGGCCATATTCACCACGGCCCACCTCAGGCGCCATATAGTGGACGGTTCCAACTCCCTCTGTCCCCTTCTCTTGTGCAGGCTGGATCACCGTGCTGAGTCCATAATCTCCAACTTTGACGATTCCCTTATCGTCAAAAATATTCTCTGGTTTTAAATCTCTATGAACAACGCCGGCCTGATGGAGATGCTTAACTCCAGCTATCGCACCAGTAATCCAATGCTGAACTTTGTGTAAAGGAAGACCACCAGGTGATTGCTCTATGACCTGTCGTAAATTAGGGCCGCCGACATACTCCATGATGACCCACGGCTGCTGCCGTTGATCTTTACAGATATCGTGTAGTGCTACCAAGTTTGGATGTTTTAGATTCAGGCAGTTGGTAACTCCGCGCAACTCTATATCCAAATTTCGTTGCACTGACTTCAGGGCAACTTCTTTACCCGCATCACTCACAGCAAAATAGACTTCCCCAAATCCACCGCGTCCGATTCCGCGTTGGATCCGGTATCGCGGAAGAGGTTTTGAACCTGGCTTGTGAGTAAAAGTCATGTTCTGGCTCGAAGCACTCAGTAGTTGGTTGGTCGGTCCTAAGTTTGAAACGCAGTTTCAATGTCGCAGGGAAAGTTACCCGTAGAGGGTCCATTGCCATGCCGCCTCTGAATGGGCGTCATGGCATTATTCAATAAGTATGTGCCTCAATCCAGCTGAATCGCGACCAAAGATGCTGCGTCAGATTGTTCTGCAGAAAGTTCCAGATAGTCAGCAACCTCATCAAGTAGATCTTGCTCTGGGGTTTCACTTAAATCAATCTGATCAAAATACTCGGTTTCCACAGAGATTGATTCTTCATGAACATCAAGACGAATAGCGATGTCATCCAAGAGATCTCTCGTACGCTGTAGTTGGCTGTCATCGAGACTGAGTCCAGTAGCTGTTTCAGCTACCCGCAGTGTTCCAAGACGTGCCTCAAGGTTTTCCACTTCCACTTCAAGCTGACGCTTTACATCCATCATCGAGGACATGCGGCTTTGCGTTGACTTAAGCGACAACTGTCTCGCATCCAAGATCTGCGAAAGCTTATTCACTGTTTCGGACTTAGTCTTGTGTCGCTTAAACCTGCCCTCGAGATCTGATTTGACCTGAGCACTTGTATAGTGAATACCAGCATAAGTGTATTGCGTATCACCCGCCTTCAGATCCAAAGTAAGCCGTTCAATCTGTTCTCGACTTTTATCCAGTCCTGCTTTTGCATCTTTGAATTGTTTTTCAAGGCGGGCGACTTCCACTTTTTCACGAGCAATCTCCCTGGCATTTTGATCGATTTCTGGTTTTAAATCAGCAATCATTTGCCTAGCTCTTTTGATCTCCCACTCTAGAGGCAACACATCGTCGGCCGAAGTACTCAGCCAATCTAGTCCGCAACGAGCATAGCTCCATAGAGGAAGACCCACTGTAAAAGTTGAAAGAAGAAAGACTGCACCAGAAGCAATGAGCGTTTTTTTGATCATGTTTTTTCTCTAGCAAATATGTGACAACCATTGGAAACTTTACGATTTACTGGTTTAACTATGCCTCTATTCGCCTCATCGGACTCAATCTTGGTAAGAAACTGAAATAATTTTCTAAATTCAATTTCCTTGATTTTCTTTGAGTCATTCAGCCACTTCTACTTTCAGTCTTGCGTATAACAATACTGGCCGAGCCAAAACCTTGGTGCATGTGGAGCAAGATTTTCCTTCCAAGCCATAAACGACACACTAAACATGTATTCCATTCGAAGAACTTTTTTGCCGGTAATACTTTTCGCTGTATGGGTATTGAATTGGAATGCTCTGGGTACAGTAAACGCACAAACACCTTCTGAACCAAATCTTTCGAGCGAAAATTGGATTCAGCGAGATTTTTGGGTGACACTTGATGGCAAAGATAGTTCAGGACACTGGGACTTCGCCGGTGGAGAAATCAGGCTTTTGAAACCTCGTGGAGGCTCGGGTAGTCTTCTTAGTCCTCCGCTTCCCCAGAATTTTGAACTAGCTTGGAAATGGAAAATCGCGACTGATACCAATTCCGGTTTGAAATACCGTGTCCATCAGCATGGAAATCGTTGGCTTGGCCTTGAATATCAAATCATCGACGAGAAACGGTCTATCGCTGGCAAATCAAGCACCGGCTCGATTTACGATCTTATCGCTCCTTCAAAAAGCAAGCCGCTAAAACCAGCAGGGCAATGGAACTACTCGAAGATTATTGCCACTGGAGACCACATTCAACACTTTCTAAATGGTGAATTAATTGCTCAATCAAAAACATCCGGCGCTTCTTGGGATGCAGTGATAGCGAAAAGTAAATTCTGGGGAGTCCAAGGTTTTGCAGATCCAACTGATTCCCATCGAATAATGCTTACTGACCATGGTGGTGAAGTCTCTTTCAAAGAGTTTCAATGGACTAGCCTAACCCACCCAACCACGGAATTTAAAACGTCACAAGGTCCATATCTGGCTAATGGAATTAAGAATGGTTGGATTGATCAAACTTCAGCGGTGATTTGGACCCGAACAACAGCCATCGCGGAAATGAATAGGGATGGCCCTGATTTCATAGAACTAAGTCGCTCCGAGGTTCAAACCCTAGAGAACACCGGTGATGAGCAAAGCTTTCTGACATCACAGTTACCCCCCGGCCATCAACTTTCTGAAATGCTAGGTTCCTGTCCAGGTACGCAAGCCGAAATTCGGTTGAGTTACTTTCCCGAGAAGCAAAGTAAGTCCATCAAGACTACGGACTGGGTGAAGACACGCTTGACAACTGACTATACCCATCAATGGAACCTTGAAAACCTATCCCCAGGCCTTAGCTATGCAGTGGTCGTTGAAGCACGCCCTCTCGGTGACTCGCAAGTATCAGCAGTCATCCGCGGACATTTCCAAACCGCTCCATCTCCAAAACAGGAAGTGCCTATAAAATTCTGCCTGACTACTTGTCATGATTTTCTTCGGCGAGACAACGCGTTTCTGGGACATAAAATCTACCCCAGTATGGAACAGGAAAATCCAGACTTCGTCATACACGCAGGAGACATCGAATACTATGACAAGCCATTACCGTGGGCGCTAACCAAAGAACTTATGCGATTCAAATGGAGTCGAATTTTTTCACTTCCTAGTAACAGAGCATTTTACACAAACCATACTTCTTACTTCCTCAAAGACGACCATGACACTCTTAAGAATGATTGCTGGCCCGGTCAGACTTATGGGTCGGTTACGTTCGAGCAAGGAAAGGATCTCTTCAATGAAGAACAGTTTCCAACCGCGGAAGAAAGGTTCAAAACCATCAATTGGGGCAAGGATCTCCAAATCTGGTTGTTGGAAGGCAGAGATTTCAGGAGCCCAAACAACATTGACGATGGGCCTGAGAAAAGCATCTTAGGTTCAACTCAGAAAGAGTGGCTTTTTCAGACCTTGAATCGGTCCAAAGCTAAATTCAAATTGATCATAAGCCCAACTCCCATTATCGGACCCGATCGAAATAACAAACGTGATAATCACGCTAACGTACATTTTAATCATGAGGGTAACGAACTTAGAAAAAGGCTAGCCGATTATCCGGGAACAATTATTTTCTGCGGTGATAGGCACTGGCAATACGCATCGGAAGATGAAGCAACTGGCCTCTGGGAGTTTGGATGTGGGCCTGGGAGTGAGAAGCACCAGCTAGGCTGGAGAGAGGGTGATGTCCACTCCCTTCATCGATTTCTTCGTGTAGCTGGAGGCTTCCTCAGTGGAGAACTCTCATACCCAGAACCTGCGAATTCTGTACCTAAACTAACACTACGACACCACAAAGTCACAGGAGAAATTGTTAGTGAATTCAATTTTGAGTAGTGGCTATCTTCTTCTTTACAATCACAACCAAAAGCAATGCCCAGATTAAGATCGCCTTAGTCCTGAGATATTAGAGAAGCCATTCCAATTCGTTTTAGCTGCTTCCCGATAGAAGTGAGTCCAGCATATATACCGACATTGTCCCGGTAATCAGCTGCATTGCAGACGCCGATCAAGAAACCTTGTTGATCGAAGAGCCCACCACCGCTTCGTCCATCAATGGGCGCGCCTTCTATTTCATAGTTGGTTAATCCAAGGTGCTGATTGTATTTGTTCACTCCAGTGATTCGAGTATCACGTCGTGTCGGCAAACTTCCGCGATCACAGCCAAAACTAAAGACCGTTTCACCGTTTCGAGCGTGGTGACTATCGCTACGCAGCCGGATGGGTTGGAAAGCGATTTCCGTTCGAATTCCCACCAAACCAATGTCGTGAATTTGCGGATCGAAATCGATGAGTCGTCCCGGCAGCGTGACACATTGGCCACCCCGAAAAACATCAACCTCTATCTCTGAATCAACCCCGGCTTCGCGAAACAGATGACCACATGTGAGCACTAACACCTCGCCGTCTCGGGCATCTATGATCGTACCGGTACCGGTACTATGTCCATCAGGATCATGAATGCGTAAACGTACGGTGGCTGCCCGTGCTCGCTCAATTGAATCTGCCATACGCTGATTTGGCATCGCTTCGCTGAGAGAGACAACTGAATTCGCGGTGACAACCCGTTCACCCCCGGTTGAGAAAGAATCGGCGTTATTGGATCTTAAAGGAATTGCGCTCGCACTCCCAAATTGGTGATGGGATGACAAATTTCCACTCGGATGCTCTTTTCCTTTTGACCAGGTTGGAACGATCGCATTGGGTGAATCATTGGCAATCGCTCGCCTCAACTGAACAACACTCTGCGGACCTACCAATCGTGTCAATTCCTTCTGTCCCGAAATCACAATGAAGGTTGGTGTTTGCCTTACTCCGTAGCGTGATGCAAAGTAAGGTTCCTGCAGAACATCAATTTGTCTAACCGGGGTTCCCTCAAGCTCCAAAGCTCTAATTCGGGGCTTCATGAGTTTACACGGACTACAGTGTGACGACCCAAAGTAGAGTAGGATTGTATTGTGACCCTCGGCAGTACTGGGAGCTAGGTCAAATAACATGCTAGGCAGAAACACAAACAACGGTAAGTAGCGCATGCTATTCTTCCTTGAAACTGGTACAGCCTGCTAGTTTCCCATGAATGCAATGGGCAGTGGACAGTGGCAGCTAATAAATTATCCGCATATTTGTCTACAGCCGCATCTCGGTTCAGGATATTTATAGAACCCGAATGCAATCGTCGCTAAACAGGTAGGCAGAATTCAAGTCCAAACTCAAGACCGAAGTGCATCGTTCGTTGAAAATTCAAAAATAATGCCATTGAATGGATCACGGGTGCAGATGCTTTCGAAAGTCCCACCCGCAATCCCTGTCGTCCAAAACAGGTTGGGTGATTACAATTCACGATGTACATTTTTTTCTCCTTGTTTCCATCAAAACTACTGGGTCGGTCTGCCAGCATCCCATAGACAGATCCACGTCGTAAAGCTACCCCATGCAACGCCAAATTCTCGTCACCAGTGCCCTGCCCTACGCAAATGGTCCAAGACACTTGGGGCACCTAGTGGAATACATCCAAACAGATATCTGGGTTCGCTATCAAAAGCTTCGTGGACATCGCTGTATCTATCTTTGTGCTGATGATACCCATGGGACCGCTATCATGATTCGCGCTCGAAAAGAGGGACGAAGTGAAGAAGAACTGATAGCCTCAATGAGTGAATCCCATCAGCGAGATTTTGCAGGATTTGGAATCCAATTTGATCATTATGGAAGCACAAACTCTGAAGAAAATCTCCATTTATGTGCACAATTTTGGTCATCGCTACGCGAAGCCAATCTCGTAACGGAGCGGAATATTGAGCAACTCTATGACCCGGAGGCTGAGACATTTCTTGCTGACCGCTTTGTTAGGGGAACATGCCCTAAGTGCGGATTGAAGGACCAAGCTGGTGACAACTGTAATTGTGGTCACACCTACAGCCCAATTGAATTGATCGACCCCAAAAGTACGTTGAGTGGCGCGACTCCCGTTGTTAAGGAAGCAAAACATCTATTCGTTGAATTGGAACAATTGCGTGACTTCCTCACTACTTGGGTTGATGAAGGTGGCCACCTCCAAACCGAGGTAGCCAATTATCTTAAGGGTCATTTCCTAAGCGATAAACTCCGAGATTGGGATATCAGTCGCCCTGCTCCTTACTTTGGTTTTGAGATCCCTGACTCACCAGGAAACCACTGGTATGTCTGGTTCGACGCACCCATTGGTTACATTGCAACGACACAGCAATGGTGTAACACTCATGGTGAAGAGTTAGATAGCTGGTGGAAGAACG
>JAYYHM010000134.1:0-4126 GCA_036148415.1 Planctomycetota bacterium | reverse complement strand
GGCGGCTTATCTCCGAGTGTACCTGCTCTTGGGATAATAGATGGGTTCGGGTTGCGAGGATCGCCGCCTCGATCACCGCGTGCTTGGCTCGATTGAAACCATAGAAGGGTCTCACCACTGCGCGGTGTCGAACGCAACATGCCATGCTGGCTCTCAAACTGTCCTCTTGCGTCACCGTTGTTTCCACTGCAAACCATCGATGACAATCGAGAAGCGTCCACCAATGGGTGCCTTCGATTGGCTGGACTAGACTCTTTTTATCGTCTTCTGTGATCTGCCCAACTGCCGCTCTGGCGAACAATAAAGCGTCGTCCGTAATATGGATGGTTGCGGAAGGTTGATGAATCAGATTTGTGTAAGTTCTTGAAGTTTTAAAAGGTTTGAGTAAAAAACAACCTTCAGAATCCTCTCCCCCGAAGGGAGACTGCGAATCCGGATTTCGCTTTGACTTGTCCGCATCCCGAGGTATCGATTCGGTAGGTTCCGATGAAGGATTCGGGTGATCAGTGGACTCGACAGTTTGATTCTGCGTAGCACGCTGAAACGATGGATTCCATTGCGGGCCCATCGGAGCGATGTTTACACGCCCTTGACGATCAACAGTAGTCACAATCGCTTCGAGGATCACAGGTCTTCCTTCATCTGAAGCCCATCACTGCTTCGCTTTTCTTCGCTTACAGATGGATGCTCATGTGATGATAAATTATTTAGCTCAGGGCACATTGAGACAAAATTGTTCAGCAGTTTATTACCGTATTCCGTGAGCACCGATTCAGGGTGAAATTGCACGCCGTAGATTGGTCGATCCCGATGCTGCAACCCCATGATCGTTCCATCATCAGCGATCCCCGTCACGTTCAAACAATTTGGAATCTCATCAGGAACTACGGCTAAGGAATGATACCTGCCAACTCTCATTGGTGAAGGAAGTCCAGCGTAGATACCCACGCCATCATGTGTGATAGAACTTGACATACCGTGCATGGGCCCGCATCTTCTAACCTTGGCTCCGAAGGCAAAGGCTATCGTTTGATGCCCCAGACAGACACCCAGTAACGGGCAGGTTTCTGGTAACTTTTTCACCAGATCCAGACAACAACCAGTGTCCTGTGGCCCCTTCGGTCCCGGAGATAACACAACGGCAGTCGGTGCCCATCGCAAACAAGTTTCAGCAGTCACTTGATCGCTTCGGACGACCCTTGTTCTGCAACCGAGCCTGCGAAAATATCTCGCAAGGTTATGCACAAAAGAATCGTAGTTGTCGAGCAGAAGAATCACTGGCTATCGTCGAGGTTTCGCAAATTTGATTTTCTCGATCAATTTGACGACTTCATTGCCATCTTTGTAGCCGCTTACAGCGGTGATAGCGCGAATCACATATTCGTAACGCAAGTTATAATCTGTATCAATTTCGATCTCGGGGCCATCATCACCTTCCACCGGGGTTGATGTACCAATAAGGGAGATCACATTACCTCTCAACTGAGTGAAGTCATCACCAAGATCAATCTCGTTGAGTGAAATGGATGTTAATCGACCTTTCTCATCTGCTCGCATTCGCAGGTTCAAAGGTAGTTCGGTCGAGTCCATGGTAACTGAATCATTACCTGCTAGCGGCATCCGAACGCTAAAATCACCTTCAAGTTCAACGATCTTGAAGGTCATCACAAAAAAGATGAGAAGCAGAAAGACAATGTCAATCATGCTCGTCATGTTAAGCTGAGTTTCTTGCGCCTCTTCGCGATTTCTGATTTTCATGAGCGATCTTCCTTAACCCTCAGGGCAAAGTTCTCAAGGTTTACTTCCTGAGCAACTCGACTCACCTCCTGCCCATCACCTGCTGCAGTGTCCTTATGGGCTCGAATCACTACATTCGCATCCTTGACAGATTTCCCCTCAGCCTTGATGACCGCAATCTCGTTATTCAATCCTACCCTCAATGTTTCCGCTGTGAAGCTATCGCCTCCAAGGAACACTTCGCCATCTTGGGCAACATGCAAAATAATGGGAAATTCCAAGGGTGCTTCAGGAGGTTTCACCAACTGACTACTCGGTAATTTCACTCGATCATTGGATTCGGTTTGAGCAAAATTAATCAGTACCATGAAGAACGCAATCAGCTGGAACGCCATATCGATCATTGGCGTCAGATCACCCTCAGCCAAATCGACTTTCTTCGATTTAACTCTCATTTATTTCTTGGCCCCTTGCGGCTGAACGTCCTCAAAGCGACTCATCAAATTCTCACTGGTTACACCAACTTCAAGCAGCAGACGAGTGACCCGATTCCGCAGCAGGTTATAAGCAGCGATCGCAGGGATGGCGACGGCTAGTCCAATCAAGGTAGTAAACAAGGCGGTTGAAATACCCTCCGCCAATTCAGCCGGCTTCGGAGTAGCACCACTCACGGCAATCACTTGAAACGACGTAATCATTCCGTGCACTGTACCGAACAACCCAATCATGGGACTCAGGTTCCCGATCAAAGCCATGTAACTCAGCCGATGCTCGAGTTTCATGCTCTCTTCTTCGCCCACTTCCTGCATCCCTTCGAGTGCTTTGCTGTAACCACGAGAGAGTTTGGCAAGACCGGCGGACAGCACTTGACCCAGGACCGATTCGTCAGTTCGAGCCAGATCATAGGCAGCCTGAAAATCCTTTTCGTTAAGCTTTTCTTCGAAGGTGTCCACCAATTCCTGAGGGCAAAGGGTATCCCGGCGAGCAGCGAGCATGTTCATCACGAACAAGGAAACCAAGCTGATAGAGAGTGCCAAAAAGATAACGAGATAACCAACCCCGAGTGACTTATAGACCCAACCGAGCAGCGAACTGCTTTCCGCTGAACCTCCCGCGTTACCGCCATTGGCCGCCGGCGCGTCTTGAGCTGGTGCTTCACCGCCAGCATCCGCTCCTTCAGCAGGGGCTGGTTCGTCCGCGAACTCAGCAAATTCATCGCCCCCCTGCTCCTGCGCAAATCCCGCTGAGGACTTAAGGCAAGTTAAACTCATCGCAACCATTGCGATCAGTAAATACTGGTACCATCGAAAATATTGAGAACCTTTCAACTGCTTACCGGGATTTTGGTCCAGCAGGGTAGTACAGGATGATGCAATTGAGCCGCAAGCGTCGATCATTAACGAAGCTCTCCGGAATGAAAAGGATTGAGACGGTTTTGTGTCTAGGGAGAGTTTCGTCTCCTCGACAGCTTCGGTAAACTCTTTTTAACTTAGCAGATTCACGACAACCATAAGCGTGTTGGGAATGCCATGATCGTGAGGAATAGGTATTTTTTTCAAAAGTGTTAGCTAGGCCTCACTAAAAACCCGGATATCTCTGCTGCAACTCTTGGCGTGCTTGTGCCGCTCGCTCAGGTTTCCCTACGGTGGGCCACAATTCAACCAGTCGCTGCAAAGCTTCGGCATGAGCGTCAGGCTGAAGCGAGAACATAAGATGTGTGTGCAAATACGCGAGAATAGCGCCTTCCGTATCGCCACTTGCTTCAAAGCCTGCTCCCTGTGCGTTGTAAATCCTCGCTGCCATCTCCACGTCAGTTGGATTCAATTCCCTAATCAATGCATTGGTGATAGCGAGACTCTCTGCCCCCTTCTTGCTCTGTGCTAAAGCGAGTGCTTTCCCAGCTTTGGCAAGCACTTGGATGCGAGCGACCTCAGCAGACTGTGGCTTGAGGCCGATGACTTTATCAAATTCGGCTGAAGCCGCTCCAGATTTCTGCTTCTTCAAATTGACCAGACCTTGAAGGTAAACCGACTCGATTTTAGTATTCGCTGACGGGGCATTCATCAATGACTTGTAATAAGTTAAGGCTTTGTCCGCGTTATTAAGAGCCAGTGATAAATCCCCCAACAATCGAGCCGCTTCATAAAAGTGCCAAGACTGTTGATAGGTGCTGGCGAATGCGAGCAGTTTGCGGACTGCATCATCTTTTGCCCCCTTACCTGCCAGGGCAAGCCTGGCTTCGCAATACGCCAGATAGTAAGCCGTCTCCGCTTTATTCACATCCCGTGGCAATCCATCGATTGAGATGGTCTTCAATTCGGATAAAGCTTGATCAAATTGGCCATCGATCGCGAATTCGCGTCCTTTCGTTAGTGCAGGCGGATCCCCT
>JAYYHM010000133.1:0-2540 GCA_036148415.1 Planctomycetota bacterium | reverse complement strand
ACACCCGATTGGGAGGCAGCTCTGACTCGCTTGAGTCTTCAGCGCATCCAGCTGAAGCAGATGCTTGTCGTCAGTGTTCGCAGCTTTCAAGAGTTTCAGGCTGCGCACCCAACCGCAGCGTCAAGGCTTGGAGAATGGTCTAGCCGCGGAAGATTCGCTTGGGTCAATGTGAAAACGGATCTACAGGATTGGATCGAAACTCCCCGCGATACACTACGGCCCACAGATTCCCTAGAGTCCACAGAGCCTCGCGAACAAGCCAGCATTCGCGCTGAGACAGCAAACAGCCCCACGGGTCAAACCCAACCCGAGGAGGTAGTCCATGGAAGCTGAAGCATCGACTGAGATTCAACAGCAGCAACAATCAATCCAAATGAGAATCAAGGTCCTTTTCGCAGCACTAAGTGCCATGGGTGGACTGGTTCTGGCTTCAGGAACAGATGGCTCAGCACTGTCAGTGATTGCGGTTTTCTTTGCTCTATTCGGATTGGTGTTCGTCGACTGGCTGGAGTTCTTCGCACTCCCTGCCATAGCGGCTTATGCAGCAATGGGTGTTGCTGCAATGTTCTGTGTGGGTGACTTCGTTGAGCTCAATGCACCGGGTCAACACCAAATGAGTGTGGTAGCACAATTACTTGTGTTCGTGCAGGCTATCCTGATGTTACAAAAGAAGAACAGGAGAATCTTTGAGCAACTAGCCGTTTTCTGTCTCTTGGAATTAGTGGTTTCTGCGGTATTCAACGATGCAATGCTCTTTGGCCTTTTATTGATCCCCATCGCTTTGGTAGGAGCTTCAGCCTTGGCCCTTATCTCGGCCAACTGGGCGAGAGAAGGTGTCGAAGGGGAGAGGGAGCACCTAGCCAGAAAGAAAGCGAAAACCACCAACGTGTCGGATCACATTGTACGGGTGGATAACGAGTCTAACTGGGTTGCATTTCTTGCTCACGCACCGAAGATCTCCCGGGTAGTGCTTTGGATGTTAGCACCCGGTGTGCTTCTGATATCCATCATTTTCTTCTACGCGTTGCCCCGCACCACGGAAGCATCGAGAGTGGAATCCAACGGCAAGGCGATGGTTGGGTTTTCAGATGAACTACGACTCGGTCAGATTGGCCAAATGATGCAGAGCTCCGCGCCCGCGCTGCGCGTTGATGTCAGAGACCGCGAGAAAGGAACGCCCTATAACGTCGTGGGGGGGATCTACTTACGTGGCAAAGTAATGGAGCGATATGAAGAATTCAATAGTTTGACTCTGAGTGGAGCCTCCTGGAATTCCCTACCCAAAGGCAAACTTTCAGAACTCCAGGGCTTGCCGGATCCCTTTATCCCCTCGAAGAGGTCGGACATCGCGTACTACGACTCGGTTGATGTGAAAATCACTTGCGAATCGATGCGGAGCAACGCTCTCTTTGCAATCGCTCCCTACGATAACCGCAGGGCAAAACCCAGCATTCTGCACTCAGCCGAACAATGGACTCTAAGTCGAAAAAGGAAGTCAGACTGGATTTACCCAAGAATCGAATATCAATTCGGAACCAATGCATTTCAAGCCGGAGTTCAGTCCGACTTGGTTTGCTTTCGACAGCAGGGATCATCGCCGAAAAGCAACGGCACTCGATCCAATCGCATACGATCGAATGATGCAGACAATGAGCGATGGACTCAAGAATACATTCAAGCACTGCTGGTTTTTACCGACAGTAACATGCCCACCATCGCAAAGCTTGCTCAAACACTGAGTCAGGACGAAGCCGGAAAACGAAAATCGGATTATGACATTGCGAAGTCGATGGAAAGACACTTCACAGATCAAGCAACTTATCAATACAGCTTAAACCTGAATGCAGACCCAGTGCCGGGTATGGATCCAATCGAACAGTTTGTTCGGATTGATAAGCGTGGGCACTGTCAATTTTTTGCATCGGCATTAACGATGATGCTCCGCAGTCAGGGCATTCCTGCTCGAATTGTTGCCGGATATCACACCGATGAATACAACGCTCTAGCGAGGCATTTTGTCGCTCGGCAACTCCATGCACACGCTTGGGTCGAGGCGTTGATTGACGTGAACGATAATAATGAAAACCTCGCTCTACATGGCCAACCCAAAACCAGCAGAGCTTGGCTACGACTTGACCCAACACCTCCCGGAGGAAGAGTCAGAGAAACCGGTCGCACAAGTCAGGTACTCGACTTAGCTCAGACCGTCTGGGATGACTATGTGGTCGAAATGGATGCCGAGACTCAGGATACCGCCCTGCTCTCTGGCGGTTCAAACTCGATGAATCAATCCTATCGTCAAGTCATCGACAGGGCGGGTCTGTTGCTTCAACGTCTTCGCACTGGGGAACTGGGTGGGGGCTCGTTGGCTGGCAAACAGATGTTTCGTTGGCAAATCGCTTTACCCATTACCCTCCTAGTGGGAATTCTGGTGATCCTGTCCCGAATGCAGTTTGTGATGAGGAGACGAGCTAGAACCAACGGCTCAAAACCAATGCAAGCTTCGACGCCAAGCATCGATTTTTATGCGGAGGCGGTTC
>JAYYHM010000132.1:0-4245 GCA_036148415.1 Planctomycetota bacterium | reverse complement strand
TGCGAACGGCACAGCATCGTGCAATGATGAGTACTGCCCTACTGCAGATTGGAATGTTGGACAAGGATTGCGCGAATGTATTCACGCCACCCGACACTTCGTCGAGAGATATTATCTATGTTGCGTTGTATGATGACACAGGGGCGTCTGAGAACGGTGTTGCGAATCTCACCAAAGCATTTGATGCCGATGCTAACTTGGAAGTTTCGCACCTCAGTGCTGATCAAATTAGAGCTGAAGTTTTAGAACAATTTGATGTTGTCGTCTTTGGAGGGGGGAGTGGCTCCAAAGAGGCTGAAGCGATTGGAGTTGAAGGTGCGGAAGTGGTTCGTGATTTCGTTAAGATTGGTGGGGGATACATTGGTGTATGCGCAGGAGCTTATCTCTGTTCGTCACACTACACATGGTCGCTGAATCTTGTCGACACCCATGTACTGACCGGAAAGCGGTGGGTGGAGGGGCAGGGTGAGAAAAGTATGTGGTATCGCGGTAAGGTGACGAAACAAAAGATCCAATTGACGGAAGAAGGTCAGCAGATATTTGGTGGCGACGCAGCAATCTTTGATGTGAAGTATCAGAACGGTCCAATTGTTTCACCTCGAGATTTTCCGGGGCTGAAGCCTTACACTGTCTTGAGTTGGTTTCGATCAGAGAAAGTTCTATACCCACCGCAAGAAGGAACAATGTTAGATACACCCGCGATTGTGATGGGTGACTATGGAAAGGGGAAGGTAATTTCCATCAGTCCTCATCCAGAGGCGACTGATAGTTATGAGGCCATGCTGCCGTCTGCAGTGAAAGCAGTTTCGAGAAATCACGAGTTTCATATCAGATGATCTTCTTACCGACTTAACAGGAGTCAATTAGGACTTTCATCTCTAATCAGGTTCGACCTGTTCGATCCATTGGTTCCTGCCTTTCCATTCCACGATCGTGAGCAATAGGGATTGCAGAAACACGACGATGATGCCTATCGGAAAGAGATCTCCGCCAGAAAAGGTAATCATGAATAACAAGAGAGCCATACACGTTAACCCGTGTTCTAGATAGGTCCAACGCCGATGGTGTTTCTTTGCGAGAATCAGGTGCGATGAAACCCAGATCAAGCTGTACCAGTTGGTCATGGCAGCAAGCCCGAGTATCGGGAAACCGTACCACAGCGTCATATGCAGGTTCACAAATACAGTTACCAGATTCAGAGGGCTATTGGTCTTAACCTGGCCAGCTTTTCCGGAATCGAGTCCCTGAAAGAAAAATCGGTAGAAGAATACAGGAACGACACCGTGGGTGTGTGTAAATAGTGTGACTGCCAAGGCACCGATAATGGGTGGAATTGTCCTGCCGCCCATTGTCAGGTTGCTGCTTTCCGCAGATAGAGCACCATAGGCCGCTAGATTGTAGGTGGGGACAAGCACCAATAACGACTTCGCTAAAGAGTGCGTCCATTGGCCTGATTGAGAAGGTTTTTGCCACTTGAATCAATCTGGTAAAAGGATTCGTGATCTCCAGTCAGCATTTTCTGTTTCGACTGAGCCAGTCTCGTTTATCAAAAGAAAGATCACGGATCCCGTTACTCATGGTCCAAAAATGGTTGTGTCCATCATGAAAGTAGCTGTGGGATGGATCCTGTTTGCGCGAGTTTCTTCCGAGACATCTCTAGATCAAGGTCGCCATAATGTTCAATCGGATTACCGTGTGCGTTCAGTAACGTGGTGTACCAATTGCCGAGCGTCTGATGACCCTCTGACCCGTGGTAGGGTAATCTGAGGTAGCGACCCGCAATGTTTACAGGGCAAGCATCGCCAGCCAGAACGACAAATGGTGCTTCGGTACCGTGGCTATGATGGGTTTCACCGTTTTCCGGGAAATAGAAAATCATCGTATGATCGAACATTGATCCTTGCCCTTCAGGGATATTCTTCAATCGGTGAGCGATATGACCGATTTGTTCCAGGTGGCCGATGCGAATCTTTTCACGGATATCCTCTGCTGATACCCCGCTATATCCCCCGTTATGCCCCAGTTCATGAATCGAAATTTGATCCGATTCATTTCCCGGTAAGCCACGGATGGGAGTTGAGAGTTCGTCGATGGTGTAAGTCACCACGTTGGTTAGTCCCGTAGCTAAAGCCGCGATTAATATCTCGGTCATCGCTTTTTGTTTTTCGGGTGTTGAAGCGTTCACTCCACCATCCGTGTGTACAGGATCTAGATTCGGTAGGTGTTCGCGAATCAAGTCGGCAAACGAAGCCACATCGAGGTTTCGTTGGTTGATCGAATCGAGTGATGCAACATGATTGCTAAGCTTCAGTCGTTCATAACCTTCAAGCTGCGATGCTTTGAAGGATTCCTCCTGTTCCAAGAACTTCAGCATCTGATTCTCAGAGTCGACGCTCTTTGGATCAAGTATTGATTTGAAAAGTTCATTGTACGCAGTTTCAGGATCTGCATAGCAATAGTTTCTTTGGTGAGCGGCCGGAGCAGAATATCCGGGGACAATACCTGTTCTGAAATTGCTGTAGTTACCGGTAAGAGATAGCTCAACATGATTAAATGGCGAGGGGTTCAGTCGAGCAAGTTCAAAATCAATCGTTGCACGCTTAATTCCACTCAGCGAGTTGCGTCCTGATTTGAAAGCCCCCATCACAGAAGAGTAGGAGTAGTGTCCATTCTCGCTCATCTTGCAAGATAAGCCTTGAAGGATTCCAAGGTTTCCCTTGTGTGGATTCAAAACACTGAGCCAACTCGGGAGTTCATGGTTCTCTAGATCAAGTTCCAGAGCTTCCTTCCTTCGGTCCGACGCTTTCTCTTTTTCGCTGAAAGTGGGTAGTGCAAGCTCATTGGGGCGTATTCCATTCGATTTGCGAACAAAGATAAAACGATAGGGAATGCTTTTTGCATTCGTCGCTGCGTCCCCATAGGCATTTGTCAATTCACTGGCAATCGGACCCATCCCGAATAAACCCGTTCCGATTGCAGCGGCTTTCAAGAATTCTCGACGACTATTCATATTCTTTGGATTTTCAAGGTGTCGTTTGCGTAACGGTAAGGAGTTCAGGTTAAAATCAATCTTCCGATGCGATGGTTTCAAAAAATCTATTGAGTTGCTTTTCGATAAATGAATGAATCTGACGTGAGCAATGAAATGATCACCGCATCGAAACTACCGCCATTTTCTATGTAAGCCTTATCCGCATCCATCAAAGCTTTGGAATCTGATAGAGTTTCATTGCGTCCCAGAAAGTAGCGGAACGCGTGACGAATAATCGATTGCCTCGCTATTTCAGACCCACTGATTCGCTCGACCAGATCTAGCGCATCAGCAACCGGTCCATCCAGATTCGAGTCTCTCGTCCCCTCGAGGTGGCCCGCAGGATTAATGGGCCGAGTCTTATAGATGTCCCGCAGGTCCACATGAACAGGTGCTTTTTCAGGTCCCTTTGATATCAAGTTCTCCGGATGTTCCAGTGATTCTTCGGATCGAAATCTTCCAAAGTCATCGTAGATTTCGAAGGGTAAGCCCAGCGGATTCATTTTTTGGTGGCACTTCCAGCAATATGCCTCGGAAGTCTTGCCATCAAGCCGTTCCCGGAGTGTTCGGTGATGATCTTCCGGAACGACTGCGTCAACCGTGATGGGGAGATCAGGAACAGTTCCCGCTAGGAGTTTTTCTCGAATCCACTTTCCTCTCGCGATCGGGTCTGTCTCCGTGTTCTTTGAATAAGCAATCAACCATGCGGGGTGAGTTAGCATTCCTCGCCGATTCTTGACTGCAGCCGGCTGATTTGTCGGATAGTCCCAGTCATCGAGCTGGATGTTGAAAAACTTTGCCACCTCTGGTGATCTTAACTGCAAACCGGTTCGAGTCGAGGCGTTGTAGGGGCCATGTGCTGGGAAAGAGACATACGGAGCAGCGGATGTTTGACCTTTATCAAATCTCAATGAAAAACTTTCCATTGCGGTCTTAAACTCACGGATTGGATTGCGACGTCCACTAGGCGTCAGTTGATTGACATCAACACCCCGCATTTTGACCTCAGCAAGGAATTCTTTGTGCTTAAGTAGATCTTCCTTTTCAAAAGATCGCCAATCTAGAGGGTTGAAGTATTCATAGATCCGGCGTATTCGATTAGAAGCTTCGGTCATGGCGAGATTATCGCCAGAGTGATAGACATAGTAGTGATTACTTCCAAGTAATTGTTCGAATACGTTTATGTCTGCTTTAATAATGTGTTCTACCCATCG
>JAYYHM010000131.1:0-2688 GCA_036148415.1 Planctomycetota bacterium | reverse complement strand
TCTGTAGTGCGGTAGCCTTTGTATTACTTGTTTGCTCAGGATGCGATCAGCTACGCACGAGTTATGGTGAATCTCGAGGGTCCGTTGGGCGTTTGAGTATCAATGGTTTTGGAGCACTTCGCTCAGCCTATGAAAACGCCGGTTATCGAACGCGAGATATCACCCGCTTGAGCGATCGAGTCAAGAGTTCCGAGGTGATTGTTTGGACTCCCAAAGTTTTGCATCCCATTCCGGGTGACGTCACTGAATGGATGGAATCTTGGCTGGGTCTCGGCGGAAAAACATTAGTTTTTGTCCTTCCCGATAGCGGTAGCGAGGTCGACTATTGGGCTGATGCAACAGAGTTAGCCCCGATTGAACAGAGGACTGAGTACCGACGGAGGGAAGTACGGGGAATCAATCAGCAACTACAATGGCGACTGAATCGCTGGAACTGGGACGCTAATGGTTGGTTTCAGGTCAAGCCCTTGGCGCAGCGGCAACCTCTGGTCATTGACAACTCTGAGCAAATCGCAAAGAGCACAGCGAAGGAAATCAACCCTCAAGAGCAATCAACGCTGTCTAAGCCTGACGGAGAAGCGACTCGATCGTCTATTCACAGGAGAACGGGGCCTTGGGTTGAATATCAGATTCAGGAGTATGGACCTGCCAACACCGCCAATACACCGCCTACTCCTTTTCAGACCTTGAATGTGGGGGAAACAGGTCCGGGTTCGCTTAGTGGGGCTGGTTTTTCAAGCTTCGCGAATTGGGAGCAGGAGAAAACGAGGACAAAAGTAAAATTTGAGTCTCTTCAAAGTGACCAAGTTGGTGTTTCTTCATTGGTGAAGGTCACTTCAAAGATGTGGAAGGATTCCCGAGTACTAGTGGTTGCGGGAGGATCACTGTTAACCAATTATGCTCTTTCGAAAGAATGGAATTGCAAGCTAGCCAATGAAGTGATTTTCTCAACGTCATCACGATCCTCAAAAGATGCGACAGCAGGTTTTTTGACTTCAGATTGGAATCCCATCGGTATTTCTGATGGAGGCTCTACCCAGCCAGTGAAAACGGGAATGGAAATGTTAACGAAGTGGCCCTTAAGTTTGATTACCATGCATGGAATTTTTCTCGGTGGAATTGTCTGCTTGATACTGATCCCCATCCTCGGGCGTCCCAAACAGCTTCGACGCGAAACCCCAACTGACTTCACTCACCATCTCGACGCTGTGGCCTCGCTCATGAAAAGAGCAAAAGGGGAGGCTTACGCGAGGAGGCGAGTGCAGGATTATCAAGCTCTGGGGAAAACGGACACTTCTCAATCCAGTAATCAGCAAGCATCCTCTGGTAAGGCACTTCAGGTCGCTGAAGTGGATTCAGTTGACGAAGTGCAAACATCAGATTTCGAGAGCGAAAAGCTGTGAATGCGGATCATGCTCAGGTCGAATCTGCTTTCCGTGAACCCTTATTTGAGTTGGACTGCTATATTCTCATTTTGGTGGAATTACCAGTAAGCTGAATTTAGATTGTTCGTCCGATTTTCCTTTCATTTTTGAATACAACACAGGTAATGTCGTGAGTAGTGATTCTTCTTTCTCTTCGAGCGGCGGGACCGACGATTCGCTTTGGCCTGCGAGTCAGAAGGGAGGCAAAGCATTAGATGCTCAATCGCTGATCAAGGTAAAGCAACTCTATGAAGCCATTACTAGCGAGCTCTCTAAAATCTATGTGGGGCAGGAGGAGCTTGTTCAGGGGACTTTGACCGCTCTGTTTTCTGGTGGTCATGTTCTTATCGAGTCGGTACCTGGACTTGGCAAGACCCTATTCGTGAGAACGCTCGGGCGTGTGCTTGGTTGTGAATGTGGACGGATACAATTCACTGCCGATCTAATGCCCAGCGATATCACGGGGGCGCCGGTGTATGATATGCAGAAATCCACTTTTCAGTTTCGTGCCGGTCCCGTCTTCACGCAATTCTTGCTGGCAGACGAGATTAACCGCTCACCGGCGAAGACACATGCCGCCCTCCTCGAAATTATGCAGGAGTATCGCGTTACCGTAGATGGCACTAGCCACGAAGTTCCAAGACCATTTCTCGTTCTCGCTACACAGAACCCTCTAGAGAGTGAAGGGACTTACAGTTTGCCAGAGGCTCAACTGGATCGCTTTATGTTTAAGCTCCAGGTGGATTATCCTTCTGCCGAGCAGGAGGCGGAAATCCTTAAGATGCATAGTCAGCAGGTAGATTTAAACAAACGGCTTGAAACAGAAATCGAAACCGTGGCATCGCCCGAGCTCATTCTCTCAGTAATGTCACTTTGCAGTGAGGTTTTGATTGAGGATCGACTGGTCGGGTACATCAATCAAATCGTCAGAGCCACGCGGGATTGGCCAGCGTTTCATCTTGGCGCTTCGCCGCGTGCGGGCTTGGCTTTGATGCAGAGTGCAAGAGCATTGGCTGCTTTCAGCGGTCGGGATTATGCCGTGCCGGACGACGTGGTTGACGTTGTCATCCCCGCGTTGCGTCACCGAGTTCAGCTCACTGCTGAATCAGAAATTGAAGGTCGATCGATTGATGAGGAGTTGCGAGCAGTGCTTGCCAGTATCGTAGTACCTCGAGACTGAAGCCTTCGTAGGAGCTCTACACGCAGTGCTGAAAAGGTTGAATATCTGTTCACTACTCGGTTTGCTGGACCGACTCCACTGCCC
>JAYYHM010000130.1:0-5489 GCA_036148415.1 Planctomycetota bacterium | reverse complement strand
ATGGTGATCTCGTCTTTGTGAGTGGGAACCCCGGTAGAACACAGAGGATCTTTACTGTCGACGCTTTGAAGTACCTACGGGATGATCGCATTCCTTACATTCTAGATTTCTTGCGTCGCAAGGAAATTTTGATGCAACAGTTTGGGTTGCGAGGAACCGAACAGCAACGACGTGCCAGAGATGAGCTGTTTGGGATCCAGAATGCACGGAAAGCATACACCGGAATGCTGGACGGTTTGCAGAATCCTGAGACCTTCGTTACCAAATCGGATCAAGAACAAGCCATTCTCGACGCATTGAAGACCAACAAGGCAAATCCAAAGCTGATCCAGGCATGGGATCAGGTTCGGAAGGCGCAGATCGTCAAGAAGGAACTCCTTGGGCAAAGCGTTAGCATGAGGAGCACGTTGTTCCAGATTGCCATGGATCTAGTTCTAATCGCTGCCGAAGACCAGAAACCAATCGAGGAACGTCTGAGCGGTTTCACTGAGGCTTCACGAGAATCCTTACTTCGCTCCCTGCTCAGTACTGCTCCAATCTATGAGGATCTCGAGCAAGTAAAGCTCGCCGATGAAATATCAATTCTGGTCGAAAAACGTGGAGCGGATGACCCATTGGTCAGGGAAATTCTAGCGGGTAAAAGCCCGAGGCAGAGAGCTGCAGAATTGGTCACTATGACTCAATTGGTCTCCGTAGAGCAACGTCAACGCGTTCTTGATGCTGGTCAGAAAGCGATCGACGAGAGTGCGGATCCACTCATCCTGCTCGCACGAAGTCTCGAAAGTGAGTATCGAAGGCTGAGGTCTGCGAATGAAGAAATAGCGGAGACGGAGCGACAAGCTTACGCGCTTGTGACTGAAGGTACGAACCAAGTGAAAGGAACTGGCGGTTACCCCGATGCAACGTTCTCTCTCCGATTAGCGTTTGGTGTGGTGAGCGGCTACCTTGAAGATGGAATGACTATCGAACCCACCACCGATTTTGAGGGAGGATATGCTCATGCAGAAGCCCATGCCGGCCAGACGGATTTTGAACTACCAGATTCTTGGATGGATGCAAAATCGAAGATCAACTTGGACACACAGCTGAATTTCGTCTGCACTGCCGATATCATTGGTGGCAACAGCGGCTCACCGGTTGTCAATCTTAAGGGAGAGCTAGTTGGATTAATTTTCGATGGCAATATTCAGAGCTTGACCAGTGATTATCTCTATACCGATCAGCAAGCTCGAGCCGTGAGCGTCTCCGGTGTTGGGATCATTGAGGCATTACGTGGGATCTATTCAGCAGGCACGTTAGCGGATCAAATCGGGCGATAGAGTTGAGTGGATCCAATCGTGGTGATTGATTTCGGCACGGAATAAAACAAAATCCCATTGACCTTGTATAGCTAGCGAATTGATGAGCGACGAAAATCTGATTGAGTCTGCAGAACAGCTCCGACAAAAAAAATGCCTACCCTGTGAGGGTGGAGTCGATCCGTTGACAGCTGCGGAGGCGGAAAAGCTGATGGGGTCGCTCAACAAATGGGAGTTGAGTGCCGACGGGAAGTCGGTTTCCCGAGCTAGGAACTGCGAGAACTTTCTTGGGGCGATCGAAGCGATCAAGGGTATCGCTGAGGTCGCGGAGAGTGAGCAGCATCACCCAGATCTGCATCTCACTGGATACCGTCATCTACGAATCGTTTTGACCACCCACGCAATCGATGGGTTGAGTGAAAACGACTTCATTGTTGCGGCGAAAATTGACCAGCTCTTGGGTTAGTGCCCCTGTCCTGGCCCGATTTCTCTTTCAGCAGAGCAGGCTTCGCGCATGTTTTGCACAGCCCTGAAAAGCTAGCATCTCTATTTTGCCGAGGCTGGATTCAAAAAAAGTTTGAGAGTTTGCGAGCAGAGTGCTTTCGGTTGCAAGGAAATCGCCCATACTGATTAGAGCAATGCGAGCCTTGCGAAACCTTTGCCGGGCTCAGAATCATTGAATGCAACAAGACGGAGTCGAAACGAGCGGAGCCTCATTTCGCGAAGTTGAAACTGATATAGTTGAACCGGACACAAGGAAGGTCCGCATGAGCGTCGTCATCAAAGATTCACCTGAACTCTGTTTTGGTGTCAACCCTTTCAATCCCCATAGCGCACGGCCCACTGATTTGATCGGTGGGACCTCTAAGAAGGAATTGCGACGTCGTCTCGGGCAGAGTTGCCCGCGCGTGCCAGGAGTCTATGGGATGCTCGACCGCCATGGGCGTTTAATCTATGTCGGGAAAAGCAAGTCGTTGCGATCACGACTGGGAAGCTATTTTGCGGATTCCAACGCGGATGAAAAAGGCGGCCGGATTATAGAGAATACGCGAGCCATTCTCTGGGAAACTCAACCGAGTGACTTTGCTGCGTTGGTGAGGGAACAGCAGTTGATTCGGCGTTTCAGTCCACGATGGAATGTTCAAGGCGTTCCTAAGAGACAACGTCCGGTTTATCTCTGCTTGGGGCGTGTGCCTGCCATGTTTTTTCTTACTGCGGTACCTCCTGCTGATTGCGTTGCGGTCGAAGGACCTTTTCACGGTGTAGGAAGAATGAAACGGGCCGTTTATTCTTTGAACAATGTTTTTCGTCTACGTGATTGCGGACAGAAACAAGTTTTTCATTTTGCAGAGCAACTCGAATTATTTTCGATGGAATATCGACCTGGTTGTCTCCGGTTTGAGGTGGGGACCTGTTCGGGGCCGTGTGCTGCTGGATGCACTCGCTCTGACTATGATCTGCAAGTGAACGCAGCGGAAAGTTTTCTTGATGGTTTTAACGACGAACCGCTAGCTATGATGCGAGATCAGTTCGCACGTGCAATGAAACACCAGCAGTATGAATTGGCTGGTCGGGCTCATCATACTGTCAAAAGCTTGGAATACGTTGAGAGAAAGCTGAAGTTACTGGCGAGCGCTAGAAGGCGTTTCACGTTCATCTACGCGGTACCCGGGTATGACGGTTGTGGAATTTGGTACCTCATTCACAGCGGGGAAATCGCCGACGCCATTGCCGCTCCGCGGTCGCATCGGGTGGATTCGGATCTTGAAGTAAAGCTTCGTGAATGGTCAGCGATGACTCAGAAGCAATTGCAGAGGGGGCACGGGCTATATCCTTACACTCTGCCTCTAGTCGCTTCATGGTTCCGTAAGAATCGAAGTGAACTGGATCAAGCTTTCCCAATAGCTGATGCTGCCAAGCATTTCAGGAAAGTGAAGCAGATAGCCTAGGGGTAGGCTTTGAGCGTGGGGTTTTGATCGAAATCCGCCGCGAAGGTGATCTCGATCTTCGGCGATGGCAGTGAAGGCAACCTGCTAGGTGTTCCGATGCGATGTGCCCCCTCTCTGCGGTGGTTGTCTCGTTGCTACTGTCTTGGAAACATCTACCCCCTAGGAGAGCACAATGAAACGTTTCCTCGCTCAAGCGATTTTCGCAGGTTGGATTACCTGCGGAAGTTTTTCTCTGTTCGCCAAAGCTGCTGATTGGAATCAGTGGCGTGGGCCAATGCGAGATGGCATGGTTTCTCAAGGTGATTGGCCAGAGAAATTGTCTGGGCACCTCAATCTAGTTTGGGAAAAGTCTCTTTCCCCGAGCTACAGCGGGCCTGTGATTCACAAAGGATTGGTGTTTACTACTGAAACGGTGAACAAGAAGTATGAACGCGTAACCGCCTACGACCTCGATTCTGGAGAGCAGGCATGGTCGGTTCAGTGGCAGGGATCGATGTCGGTTCCTTTCTTCGCGGCCTCCAATGGCGATTGGATTCGGTCCACACCGGTTTGTGCTGAGGGTAAGCTGCTGGTTTTGGGGATGCGAGATTATTTGGTCTGCCTGAATCCCGTCGATGGAACGGAACTTTGGAAAGTCGACTTCTCGAAAGATTTTGGTAGTCCGCTTCCTTCCTTCGGTGCAGTCTGTTCACCAATGGTGGATGACGGTGCTGTCTACATCCAGACAGGCGGTGCCGTTTGTAAACTGTCACTCGAAGATGGCAGCCTGATCTGGAAAACGCTTGAAAATAGTTCAGGCATGATGAGCAGTGGGGCATTCTCCAGTCCGATGATTGCTGAACTGGCTGGTGTCAAGCAGATGGTTGTGCAAACGCGAACGGAATTATGCGGTGTAGATCTTGCCACCGGCAATGTGCTTTGGAAGGAAAAAATTGACGCCTTCCGTGGTATGAACATCCTGACGCCACTGGTGATGGGGAACAAGATTTTTACCTCCGCCCATAGTGGTCGTGCTCAACTCTTTGAAATTAAGAAAAGCGATAGTGACGCTTGGTCGGTGGTTGAACTTTGGAACCAGAGAACTCAAGCCTACATGTCCTCGCCAATCGCGGTGGATGGCCAGATTTACTTGCATCTGAAAAACGAGAGATTCACAAGTCTTGATACAGAGAATGGTGAAGCCAATTGGACCTCATCACCTGTCGGGAAATACTGGAGCATGGCCTCCGATGGCGATTCCATTCTCGCACTCAACAACAAGGGGCAGCTAAGGCTGATTTCACCGAATTCGGAGAAATACGAAGTGGTGGATGAGGCCAGTGTAGCCAAGGACTCGTGGGCACATTTGGCTGTCCAAGGGGACTTGGTGATTATCCGAGACCTCAACGCCTTGAAAGTCTATAGCTGGAAATAAAGTCCAGCTTGATGGAATCTAGGTGAGCAAATGAGTTCATCCAAATTCATCTGTATCACGATTTACACGGGACCAGACTTCACCTTGGTGGAGTCGAGTTCTCAGTAGATCGCCAGGTTGGACTTGTTTCGCATCCTGAATCGCTTCACCTGATTCGGACAGCGTAACGCTGTAGCCGCGGGTTAGAACCTGAAGCGGAGAGAGGGCGGACAAAGCAGCTGCTGAAGAGGCCAAGTGAGCACGACCGAGTTCGATCTGTGCAAAGATGGCTCGTCGGGCTCGGCCATCGAGTTCATCCAACATGCGAGTGCGGTCAAGCACCATGTCATGCGGGCGTTTGACAACGGTTCGGCTTTCTATTGCTTGAAGTCGCGCACGGCGGTTTTGGATCGTCTGGTCAGCTTGCCGTTGTAGTCTCTGGCCAAGATTCTGAATATGGCGGATCAAGGCCTCTGCGTCAGGGAGTGACTTTGTCGCTCCATCGGTTGGAGTTAAGGCTCTCACATCAGCTGCGAGATCACAAAGCGTGACATCAATTTCGTGGCCCACCGCAGAAATGACGGGAATGGTGGACGCGGCTACCGCGCGCACAACGCGTTCTTCATTGAAGCACCACAGGTCTTCAAGACTGCCGCCACCCCGTGTGATAACCAAAGCATCCAATTTGGGACGGTATTGGTGTGCAACTTGGATAGCATTGACGAGTCGGGATATGGCCTCATTACCCTGCACGAGGGAAGGAATGATGATGATTTCACTACCCGTCCACCGATGAGCCGCGGCTTTCAGAAAATCTCGAACCGCAGCTCCGCTTGCACTGGTAATTAC
>JAYYHM010000129.1:0-4280 GCA_036148415.1 Planctomycetota bacterium | reverse complement strand
AGAGCAGGAAGACCGAGTCTGGTTGCTGAGCACTCGGCAATTGGTTTCGCGAGCGAGTCAGGTGAATCTCGAAGAACCCCAGTTCAATGTCTCGTTGCAAACGGGTGAAAATCGTTTCAAACCAGTCGCAGTCAACGATTTCTTAGATGCACTGCACGAGAGAAAAAAAGCAGTCGTCTATGTGCATGGCAATCGTTTCACCGCAACTGATGCGATTGAAAGAGGAATCCTGGTTTACGAAAACGTTGCCAAGCACTCGATTCGACAACCGTTGGATTGGATCATCTGGAGCTGGCAAAGTGACAAAAGCGGCATCCTCGCTCGCGATGCCAGACTCAAAGCGTTACGGACCGAAGGACAAGGTCTCTACCTTGCTTGGCTTCTCCGCCAATACACAAAGCGAAAGATATCGACAACCTTGGTAGGGTACAGTTTCGGCGGACGCGTGGTGACCGGCGCCCTGCACGCTTTAGCGGGCGGATCACTCGGAGGAATATCGATGGGTGAAAAAATGGTTCAAGGTGCTCCCATCAACACTGGTCTGATCGCTCCTGCAATCGATAGCCTTTGGATTTATGACAGAGGTTACCATCATCTGGCAACACAAAACATGAACCGACTCACCCTCCTTTATAATCGGCGAGATGCCATCTTGAAAAGATATTGGTTGATCGATCGAGTACAAGGCAGACTTGCACTCGGATACACCGGACCACGTCGTTTTGCACCACGAGCAGATGGCAGCACCCTACCAGTGATTTCTCGCGATTGCTCGAATACGATTGGAGTGAAACATGATGAACTCTATTACTTCCAGAAATCCTGCAATGCGGGACAGGAAATTGCAAAACTGATCAACGAACAACCCACTTTCGAATGATCTTTAGGTCCCGATTCTAGGGGTAGACGCGTCAGTAAAAAGTGCGTCCAGTTGCTCGAAATGGATAAAGCCTTATGGAACCAGAAAAGAAGAGGATCGGTTACCTCAACGGGCAGTGGATGCCACACACCGAAATGAGTATCGGCATTGACGATACTGGATTTCGACAGTCAATCACCGCGGTAGAACGGCTGAGGACCTACCGAGGGCGAATTTTTGCCCTTGATGCTCATCTCAGACGCTGGTCCTGGACAATCTCAAAACTGGCCATCGACAATCTCCCAGATCCTGAATCGATTGCGTCACTATTGATGGAATTAATCTCGAAGAACTCTGAGCTCATCGAACAAGAGGGAGATATAGGCCTCACCATGTTTGCAACACCAGGTGAGCCAGGAAAACACAAACCGACATTGGGCCTCCACATCAATTTCCTCAATCACCAGAGGATCGAAAAACATCGACACGAGGGGCAACCCTTAATTGTGACCGATGTACAACAACCCGCCACAACCTGCTGGCCAAGATCAATCAAAACGCGGTCCCGCGTCCATTATTACTTGGCGGATCGATTTGCTGCGGAGCACCGCCCGGGGTCACTAGGGATCTTGTTGGATCAAGACGGATCGATCACCGAAACCAGCACTTCAAACGTGGCGATTGTTTCGAACGGAGAAATTTACTCACCACCAGGCGATCGAGTACTTTCGGGTGTGACTCAGCTCATGATTGAAATCATTGCTGATGACCTTGGTGTCCCTTGGTTCAAAAGACCTGTACATCTAGAAAATCTCATGCAAGCAAATGAGGTTCTGCTCATGGGGACCGACGGTGGTTTGTGGTTCGGCAACTCCGTCAGCAATCAGCATATCAATCAGGGTGAATCAGGCCCTATTTACCGGAAGTTGTGTTCCGAATTCGACTCGATGACCGGCTTTGGCTGAAACTGAATTGCGCCGAAGGCTTGGTGCAGCAAGTGAGCCAACGATTCAACAAAAAAATCCATGACACCGAAAAAACGTCGTGTGAATCCAAAGTCTCTGACAATCAGTGAGGCGAACGGCTGAAAAACCCCAGACGCCACGGAAAACGTTACACTATCCAGCCCTTTGATTGCTAGTGTCGATCTGAACCCATGTATTCCCCGACCTATCCGTCTCATTTCCCCACTCAGGTATCCGATGTTCCACCGTTCCAATAATCAAAACCTAGTCGCAGCCACTGTTTTGGTGGGATTACTTGCAGCTATGGCCGGTTGCAGTGCAGATAAAGAGACTCCTGCATCCAACTCGCTGAATGGATCGAGCAGTGATGCAGTCAGAATTGCCGTCATTCCCAAGGGGACAAGCCATGAATTTTGGAAGTCCGTTCACTACGGTGCAGAGAAAGCGGCCAAGGAATTGGGAAACGTTGAAATCATCTGGCGTGGTCCTGTTGTTGAAAGTGACACTGGCAGTCAGATCGAAGTGGTGAAAACGATGATTACTAGCCAAGTTGATGGCATTGTCCTTGCTCCTAATCAGAAAGGGGGTTTGGTGGATGTCGTGCAGGAATCCATCGAAGAGGGTATCCCCGTTGTCATTTTTGACAGTGGCCTAGACGAAGGGCCAGAAATCGTAAGCTATGTCGCGACGGATAATTACAAGGGCGGCAAAATGGCGGCAGCTGCGATGGCCGAAGCGATTGGCGGCAAGGGTAATGTGATTCTACTTCGCTACATCGCGGGTAGCGAAAGCACAGAGCAACGTGAACAGGGCTTCCTAGATGGGATTGCAGACTATCCGGAGATCAAGGTTGTATCCTCCGATCAACGTGGAGGTGATAATGCCACCAGCTCGAAAGCAAAAGTAGATCAGCTACTTCAAGTTCACGAACAGGATCTCGCAGGAATTTTCGCGGTATGTGAGCCGAACGCAAATGGAACGCTGGAATCACTTCGCAACGCAGGAAGGAACGAAAAAATCAAATTGATTGCTTTTGATCCAAGTGATGCATTGATCGAAGCACTTCAAGACGGGTCTTGTAGTGGAATCGTGCTGCAAGATCCCGTTCAGATGGGATATCAGTCGGTGCTGACGATCGTTGACTCCATTAATGGCAAATCCTCCGAGGCATTTATCTCCACAGGCGAATACATCGCAACTCCTGCCAACATGTCAGAGGAACGCATGCAAGAACTGCTCAAGCCTGAGATTGTTGAATAGCCGAACCGGGGAAGGCGTCATCGCCAAAAGCTCATGACCAATCATCTTCTAAAGATGCAGGGCATCTGTAAACGGTTTGGACCGACCATTGCTCTCGATCAAGTAAGCCTGAGCGTCAATGCAGGTGAAGTGCTTGCATTAATCGGCGAGAACGGAGCTGGCAAAAGCACACTCCTAAAAGTCCTGAGCGGAGCCCATCGCGCTGATCGGGGCCAGATATCTATCGAAGGCAAACCGTATCAACCACGGGGACCTCTCGATGCGAGAAGCGCTGGCGTTGCGATGATCTACCAAGAGCTGAATCTAGCACCTGACCTGAGTGTTGAAGACAATATTCTCTTGGGGCAGTCTGGAACAGGGAGAGGTCTACTTTTCAGAAAACAACAGCGTCAAAAGATTGAGGAAGCCCTCGAAGCAGTAGGCCTCGCGTCACTCAGCCCTACCGCGATCGTCGGCCAGCAGTCCATCGCGACCCAACAATTGGTTGAAGTCGCTCGAGCTTTAATCAGCAACGCGAAGATTATTCTTTTCGATGAACCAACCAGCTCCTTACCTCAAAAGGATGTAGCTCGGCTCTTTGAAATCATTGATCGTCTCAAGAAAAACAATATCGGCATTGTCTACATTAGCCACTTTCTGGAAGAGGTTCGTACGATTGCCGATGGTTACAGCGTGCTACGCGACGGTAAATCGGTCGGTAGTGGAAGAATGGAGAACGTTTCCGATTCGGAGATCATTTCACTAACGGTCGGTCGCGACGTCAGCGAACTCTATCCAAACATCCCTCATGAGCTAGGTGATGTGCGATTGAAAATCAGGGCGATGCGAGGCCAGCATTCACCCCATCCCGTCGATCTTTCGATCCGAGCGGGAGAAATCTTTGGGATTGCAGGACTCGTGGGCTCAGGGAGAACAGAGCTCGTTCGAACGCTTTTTGGCCTCGATCACCTTTCCGGAGGTCAAATTGAACTGGACGGCACCCGGATAAAAGGATCCGTGAAAGCCAGAATGAGAGCGGGGCTGGGGATGCTGTCTGAAGATCGAAAACACGAAGGCCTCGCCCAAGACCTTCCCATTATAGAAAACTCAACGATGGGATCACTTAAACGCTACCTTAAATTCGCCCTACTTGATCTTGATAAGCGAGACAAGTCAGCGATTGAATTGATGAAAGAGGTGGAGATCAAGGCTCACTC
>JAYYHM010000128.1:0-4361 GCA_036148415.1 Planctomycetota bacterium | reverse complement strand
ATCGTTTACATGAACAAAGAGAAGCAAGTATTTGTTCTTGGCCGGGTCACCAAGAAGACAGCTGAGCGCTTTGCCAACAACATCGACACGTTGTTACATGAAAAACGCTGCAACTTGCCAGTTAGCCGAGAGTTGTCTAATTGGCTGGCTGATCTGGATAGTGAGTTGTATGACCTGCTCGTTGATCACGATCTTGTCGAACCTAAGGTCAAAACCGCCCTGCTGGCGGATTTCATCGAGGATTACATTTCTAGCCGACGTGACGTCAGTGAACGTCGCTTGGGGAAATTCAGAAATGCCAAGGCACGTCTGATTGAATTCTTCGGGGATTTGAAATTGGAATCTGTCAGTGCCGGAGCAGCAGATGGATATGCTCGGGAACTGCTTAAGGGACCTGCACCTGCGACGGCTCAAAAAGATTGCCAGATTGCAGCCCAATTTTTTCGTCATGCCTGTTGCAAGGAATTGATTGAGAGGAGTCCTTTCGAGGGCGTGGCGGTAGGCAAAGCATCCAATGATGATCGACGCGTGTTCCTTGCACGTGAAGTAATTCAACGTGTTCTAGATAAGTGTCCAGACTGGCAATGGAGAAGGGTACTGGCTTTGGCCCGTTACGGTGGGCTACGGTGTCCATCAGAAATCGACTTGCTGAAATGGTCGGATATTCACTGTGATTCCGATCGGTTCACAATGACCAGTCCAAAGATATAACGCTACGGGAAAGCTACCAGAGTCGTTACGATATTTCCGGAACTGAAAACATTTTTCGATGGGGCATTCGCTATGACAGCCGAAGGTGACCGGTGGGTCGTACCGATGATGGGTGGCAATGCCGATAAGAACCTTGGAACAACCTTCAAGAAGATCGTCCGGAGAAGGGAGTCGGGGTTTGGCCGAAGCCATTTCAGAATTGCCGCTCGAGTCGTCAGACGGAACTTGAACAACACTACCCAACCTAAGTTGTGTGTTCATGGCTCGGGAATACGCCTACGGTGGCGTTGAAGCACTATCTAACCGTGACCGAAGAACACTTCGATTCTGCGACTGGAAACTGGGGACTGGCTGGGGATAAACTGGGGACGCAACCGCTCGCAAGGCATCGCACAAAAAAACCCGCAACATGCTAAACGTGCGGGAAAACGCGAGTCTTTCGGAAGTTGTCGGCATTTTAGAAAATGCCTCAGTAGCGGCAGAGGGACTCGAACCCCCGACACGCGGATTATGATTCCGCTGCTCTAACCAGCTGAGCTATGCCGCCGCGGTTCAACGGTTTTCAATCTCCGATCATTGTCCGCTGATGTATGGTTTTTCTTTCGCCTCAGTGACGATTTGAAAGGCCGAAAAATAGCAAAAGTTTGCCAACTCATCTAGTGACCCGCCCACTAATCCCGAAAACCCGCTCAATTTATTGCTCGGATAATACGGGTAGGCTGGCCCTTAGGGATTAGATGGAAGCTGCAATCATTCAGAATTGGGCAAGATCCAAAAGCTGTGGACGTGATTTCTTGCTTTACATCCCTCAACCGGAGGCAGCAATCAAGGCGATTGCCTCGATGCTCAGAAGGCTAAAACGAACGGAAAACGACAGCTATGGAAGTTTCCTCACTATCTGTGACTCTGACACGTTACGCTGAGGGACCTGTGCCTTGAACGATTTTTGGAAAACATCCTCCAAGAAATAAATTGCGGTAATTCCGGATACGAGATTCACTTGGAACACGCTAAGTCGGTCCAAAGAATGCAAACGCACAGAAGCCAGCCCGTCATCATCTTTTCTCTACAGCAAGTGTAGTGGGATCCCGATTGCCGCGGAGCAATCCATCGACTCAGACACCAATGGCTTAAGATCCAAACGAGGGTCACTCCATGAAATGCATACGACAGCTGGTTGTTCCACCTTCTCATCGCTTACACTTTGCATCTACTTAACCTCACCATAGGCAGAATCCCGATGAACAAGATCCTTCAAGCGGAACCTCTTTCGATACCCGATACCCCTTCCCTGAGGTTTCTACCCGAAGGCCCCATGGCACTTTCGGACAGCCTGGTTTCATGGGTGGGAATTCAACATGGTTCTGAAAGTAATGTGGGAAGCTTGAACCTTCTGGATCTGAAAACGAATACAAATCAGTCGTTCGAGCTGCCCGGTAGACCAGGGTTTGCGTTCCCCACTTCGAAAGAGAACCTCTTTGTTGTTGGCTGTGAACGGTCTTTGGGGCTTTTTGATCTCACTGACAGTTCTTGGAATGTTCTCATTGACGGAGTCGATGCCGGCGTAGATAACACGATCATCAATGACGGCTGGGCCATTGGAAGTCAGCTTATCTTTGGCACGAAGGATCTTGAGTTTGCAACCAAGAAGGCAGGACTCTATCTCTATCATGGCCCACTTAACGAACTTGTCCAACTTCGATCCGACCAAATCTGCAGCAATGGAAAAGCTCTCCTTGCCGACGATCAGGGGAGACATCGCCTTTTGGATATTGATTCACCAACTCGGAAGTTGGTGAGCTATCCCATCGATCTGGAAACGGGCCAACTCGGGGATGCAGAAGTTGTGATCGATTTCACCGGTGATCCAGCGGTACCCGACGGCGCTGTTTTAACCCCCGATGGAACAGGTATCGTGGTTGCGATGTTCCGTCCCGAGGTTGCTGAATTTGGTGAAACGCGTCTTTACGATCTCCATACAGGAAATTTGCTCAAAACTTGGCAGACCCTTGGTTCGCCCCAAAATACCTGTCCTGCGTTTGTTCGTGTGGAAGGCAAGCTGAAATTGCTGATTACCACTGCGGTCGAACACATGAGCGATGAGGCGCAGGAACATTGCCCCAATGCGGGACGTATTTTCATTGCAGACGCAGATCTTCATGATCCTGGCAATGACCTGACGACGCGATTCACGCTCTCTTAGAAAGTAAAACTAATTTAAAGTGACCTCTTGGCCTTAGTTTGAAATTTCTCCGATCGCAAACCCGAGTAAAAGTATCTCGGCATCCACGGAGCCTCCCTCTGCTGAACTCGACGCTCACGGTCCGCCAAGAACTCGTCCCTCGTCATTCCAAGACGCAGATCTTGTGGTGACTGAAGCATCAGCCGCCAACCTGAATTGGTCTGACGTCGTAATTGATCAGCACGTTGGTGAATGGATAAAAACTCAGCAGACGACAGCTCACTCGGATAGGTATCGACGTCAATAAATATCCTTGGTGAGAGGTTCAGTAAACGCCTAAATGTCTTGGGATCTAATTCACTGTCCCGAACGATCAAATGATTGAGGCGGGAACCGTGACTTTCGAGCGTTTCCATGAGCTCTTCATCAAACTCCCAACCTGTTAGATTCATCACTTCCAAATGGCCTTTCTGCAACAGGAAGGCGAGTGCATCATTCGGTATCTGGGTATGTTCCAAATGCAGTTCACAAATCTGTCTCAGGGCCGTAAGTGCTTGAATCACTGCTTGATCCAGATGAATTCGGTTAAGAGATACCCGACGCAGTGAGGACATTCGCGTCAGCCAGATGATGGTCTCAGCTCCAACGTCGGTATCATCAAAATTTGCCTCCCACAGGTCATTAATTTTCTCCCAAGACCCTACGATATCGTCATTCGCGGGTGTCCCAGGTAACGCAAGGGAAACAAGCTCCTCCAGCTGCCCCACCTTCCTCAAGGTCTGCGGGGTCACGGAGGGATAAGCGAAGGTCAAGCGATGCAGATGAGTACACTGCAAAACTTGCTCTGCAATTTTGTCTTCCAATTCTGGACCCCCACCCGCAAACCACTCAAGATCTCTCAAGCCAATAATTCTCGATGCATCGGGCCAAGGACCTTCAATTGAGAGTCCCACAAGACCGGGAACATTTTCGATCCTGAGCTGATCAGGCGCTGACAACATCTGCAGACTCGTGTGCAGCCTTGGTTGATCAACCAGAGTGACGGTTTCAATCTTGCTCATCGGTGAAACCCTGAGCGACTTCAATCGATCGCGACTCTGCATCTCCAGAGAGCTAATCTCCGAACCCTCAACCATTAACTCATCAACTTCAGAGAACTGCTCAAGCAGCTCAGCAAACTGCTCGCCTTCGAGCTTCACGGTTCGCGCGTCAAGCGAATTGAATGGTCTCTGGGATCCAATCTCTTTTAGCTGAGAATAAACGACGTACGAACCGTTAAGTTTTAGATCCTTGATCTTGCGATTTCCAGCTAACGGTGACAGATCCACATCATGCAGCGGCAAGAATCCGAAATCTAACTCATAAGGTCCCTGACGTTTACCTAAGTATTGGATCCACTGTTGGCACTTTTGTTGATCCACCTGCTGGGGCACCACATTACCTAGCAGTGTAATCTTGAATGCACCTA
>JAYYHM010000127.1:0-3486 GCA_036148415.1 Planctomycetota bacterium | reverse complement strand
AAAGTCCGGTGGCAACCAGAATCCGATGTCGAAGTTGCTCAGCGCGTAGATGCCACGATCCCACGTCCGAAGGAACTTGGAATGGAAAATGGCCGTTAAGGGTTTTAGCTGGCTGTTGCCGAAGGTCCTTGGATAGATGCTGCTCTTGGCGAACCTGGGGTGGCTGTCCCACAGTCCATGAAGATAAATGGGTGAGAAAAACAAGCAGGATAATGAGTCTCACAATTCGCCTCTTGATTAACAAACTTGAGTTGCTCGAACTAGGTGTCGGGTTGGGTCTCGCAATTCGTTCCAACAATGTCAACAATGTAGCCTCCGTTGGCGCGTAGGGAGCGTGACCGGCCGTTTTTAGTTTAGCGACGCCTGAGAGGCAGTGAGATCAAAAATGCGAACAATTTTAACTAGCACTCCCCAGATCATGGGACGATGGGTGGCTGAACATGCTGCAGCTGACCTACGGCTAGCGATTGAGAAGTACGGTTCGGCTAACCTCGTCGTAGCCACTGGCGCCTCTCAGTTCGAGGTCCTCAGTGCACTGATTCAACAACCTGATATCGATTGGACTCGCATACAGGGCTTTCATCTTGACGAATATGTGGGGCTCTCCAACGATCACCCGGCATCCTTTTGCCGGTACTTGAGAGAGCGGTTTGTGGACCATGTGCCTCTGTCAAATTTCCATTATCTCGATGGACTTTCCGATACGGATCAAGCCATTTCAAAAGTAGGTGATTTAATTCGTTCCACACGCATTGATGTTGCGCTGGTTGGTATTGGTGAAAATGGCCATTTAGCATTTAACGATCCGCCGGCGGATTTCGAAACATCTGATCCCTATCTTGTCGTGGAGCTAGATGAACCGTGTCGAATGCAACAGGTTGGTGAAGGTTGGTTCACTTCACTTGAGGAAGTTCCTACCCATGCAATGAGTATGTCGGTGAAGCAAATATTGGAATCTGAAAAAATCTATTGTAGCGTGCCCGATGAGCGAAAAGCTGAAGCCGTTCGGAATACGATAGAAGGTGAGATCACTGCTCAGGTACCAGCTAGTATTTTAAAGTCACATCTCTCAGTAGCCTTGGTGATCGATGAACCTGCAGCCTCTCGATTGAGTCATGAGACCTTGGCCAGTGTGGAAAGAATCAAATGAGTGGATACATTGATTTGCAGGTCAATGGTTATGCTGGAGTGGATTTTAACGCACCCAGTCTCAAGTTGGATGACTTTGTAAAAGCAACCCGTTGTCTTGCCGAAGATGGTACCAAGCAATTTCTTCCCACGTTAATCACTGCCCCTTGGGAGCAAATGTTATCTCGGGTTGAGCAAATCTCGGGTTGGATTGAGAGTGGTGAGTTCGGTAATACCATCCCGGGTTTACACCTCGAGGGACCGTTCCTCAACCCGGTGGATGGCTACATCGGTGCGCATCCCAAAGATGCTGCAATTCCTGCGACCGTACAGAGGGCAGCTGAGTTACTGGATCACAGCCGAGGCCTTGTCAAATTAGTCACTCTGGCTCCGGAAGTCGATCCTGGCGGCCTGGTAACCCGTTTTTTTACCGACCGAGGTATTACCGTTGCTGCGGGTCACAGTGATGCGAGTCTTGATCAGCTCGAGAGTACTATTGATCAGGGCCTTTGTCTTTATACTCATCTTGGTAATGGATGTCCGAGCAACCTATCCCGACATGATAATATCATACAGCGGGTACTTCATTTTAGTGATCGCCTAAGCATTTCCTTTATTGCTGATGGACATCATGTGCCTGGATTTGCATTAGCTAATTACTTTCGCTGCATAGAAGATGATCGAATTATCATCGTGACCGATGCGATTAGTGCTGCAGGTCTTGGGCCGGGAAAGTATGAATTGGCAGGGCAGATGGTTGAAGTCGATGAAGAGGGTGCCGCATGGGCACCTTGTCGGACACACTATGCAGGCTGTGCCACCACATTTCCAAAGATGATCCAGTTTCTCAAAAACAAGCTACGGGTAACGGATCAGCAAATACAGGCTTGGTTCCATGAAAATCCCAAGCGCTTGCTGGGCATCACCGACTAACCATACGGTGGCTTGCGTAAATAGTGGTTGCCATCTTGATCTAGAAAAGTTGGGAGTAGGAGAGTGACGTCAAGCGAAACAATCAACCAAATCATCACGACTCGGCGTACGATCAAGCCAAAGATGATGGCTAACCGGGATATCCCATTAGATATCCTTCATCAGATGTTGGAGAACGCCAACTGGGCACCTACACACGGCATGACAGAGCCTTGGCGTTTCAGTGTTTTCATGGGAGCCGCAAGAGAGAAGCTCGCTAGTTTCCTCGCGGAAACCTATAAGGCCATCACGCCGGTGGAGGACTTCAAACCTAACAAGTATGAAGGGATGCGGGAAAACGCGATGCTTGCCCCTGCGGTGATTGCTATCGGTATGAGGCGACAGCCAAGCAAAAAAATTTCGGAGCTGGACGAGATTCAAGCCGTCGCTTGTGCTGTACAGAATCTGCACCTCACCGCAACCGCTCATGGATTAGGAGGATTTTGGTCCACCAATGTTGCTGCGGTGAGTTCGGAGATGGCTGCATACATTGGTCTGGATACAGAGGACCGTGCACTCGGGCTATTCTATGTCGGCTATCCAAAAGTGGACTGGCCAACAGGGAGCAGGCAGCCAATTGAAGATAAGGTTCGTTGGGTCCAAGCCTAATTTCCTGTTCACCGCGCGCATCCTAGGATGACATGAGTCTGCGTAGATGGTTAAGCTCGTTAGGGTTGCTTCACTTCAACGGAGATGAAGTGAGAGGCAAGATCGTTGCCCCTAACCCACTCTAACCATTGGTGATAGTGAGCTCCTACTGTCATTTTGAGATGCAGGTGTTGATTGCGCCACCCGGCAAAAAGTGCAAGCTGAGGTAGATTGGCAATTCGACTCACATTAAGTAGATCGGGTGATTCACGATGGCTGGATGGTAAGTCACTGAGGAATAATCCGTCAAACTCAGCAGCAAAAATTGACGCGTAAAGCGCCCAAGTTGCAGCTTCCCCGGAAGCGTGTAACGTCATGTTTGTGTCGCTCATTTCGGGTAAGCTGCGAACAGCTTCGATAGCTTGGATGACATCAAAAACTTGCATGCCAGCGAGAGTTTGCCCAAGCTGCATGAATCTTCGGCGAATGTGCGTCTGCGTCTTTTCATCGGCTTTCCAATTGCTCGGTCCTATTCCACGCGGTAGCACTAAGACCAATTGATGGGATCGAAGATCTTCAAGTACTGCTGCGATCTTCTTTTCGGTACTCGATGGGTTGGGCGCTTCGGAGATTGATCCCGGATCAGAAAAGATGGGTTCAAACTCGGTCCAATCTGAATTATCGAGAACGTGAATCTGTGCTTTTCGTGTTTCCGATGAGCTCGAGGCAAGATGGTATAGCATTAGTTCGAAGGTATGATCGGTTTTGTAGATCAACTTCTGAATTTGAATGCCATTT
>JAYYHM010000126.1:0-10558 GCA_036148415.1 Planctomycetota bacterium | reverse complement strand
ACTGGTTACCGTTCCTGAGAGAATAGCAGCCTCATTAATCGGAGTGACTTTTAGCGATGCAAGAGGTAACTGAGAGCTCAGAATTCCTTCCAACTCTCTGGCATCTTCTAAAACCGTAATGTCGATCGTGTACAGCTTGTCCTCAGTATCCCAAAGATTAATTTGGGTCGTTCCTGGGCTCTTCGCGTAAATCTGAATCTCATTCTGGGAAAGTGGCTCAGCGCCGAGTACTTGTTCGTTGTGCACCTGAAACCGTGGGATCCGATCCTCAGGAAGTGTGAGGATCCGGCTGCTCTTCACGAGCATTTCGAACTGATCGTTTGATAGGGAGACATTGTGTGCAATGGAGTTTTCGGCGGAGCGCGAGGTCAAGTGATAGATTTCACCACTTTGGTCCTGAGCTGTAATCGCAGAACCTCCACCCATCAAGGCGGCCATTAAGCAAGCGGCAAACCAAATTGCCCGCGATCTAGTCGTTTCCATCCCGGATACATCCTTGCATCTTTTTAGCCTCGAATCCGTCCGAAGCTAGATTATCTTGCCAATCAAAATTGACTTGAGTTGTTATTTCTTTACTTATTGCGATTTAGTCGTCACGAGCATCATTTTACGCTTGCTGCTTCTACTTCCCATTGATTTTGAAACCGCCTGCGTTAGATCCAGGGTCAAATGGGCTTTGTCTTCCATCCAAGAAAGTAAAATCTGAACTTTCCACACTCTTTCGCTCCTCTGTTGTATCAACGAGAGGATTGGATTTTTTTGGGCGAGCCATAGGTTGAGTCTCTGGATTGACTGGTCCTCTGAGTACGGGCAGTTTCCCTGGCATCACCCAATATTCAAGGAGTTTGCCCTCAACCATTTTGACCATTGAGAAACCTTGATCCTCAACGTTGGAAGTTATCGATGAATTATCCTCAGGTGCTGGACCTACTTTCTCCGGAGCGAGTGTTGCTCGACTTAGAGACCTTTGTTCTCTGGCGGCCAGTTCATCGCGGATCTTGCGTTGCCTGGCAACAATCTCCTCTTCTAGCCGCTGTTGCTGCATTTCGATCCAGTTTAAGAATTCCGCTCCCGTTTCGTTCGGCAGCTCATTTCCTTCGAATTCCTCTTGGCTTCCCAAGCTAAGGCGAATGTTGCCAAGCTCGTTGGCATACATCCAAGCTTCGGCATCTTTTTCATTGATAAGCAATTCAATCGTGCGGATCCCTTTCGAGCGATCTTCGTTCGAGCGACGTTGAGTATCTCCGTCTAAAGCATAGACACGAACTCCTTGCAGAACCGTTTTGGTTGTGCTTCTGGGAATCAGCTCGCTCTTGGAAAAGTAAGCCATGACGTCAACGCGATCACCGGGTTGTATAAGGTTAGCAATGTCCACCTCGGAAGCTTTCATTGCGACGGCTTTGTACCCTTTGCGAACCGCGGACCAATTGTCGTCCATTAGCTTGACAGGCATAATCGCTTCGCCAACATAAAAACGTTGCTTCGCGAATTTGCCTTCCATCTCATTGAGCAATCCCGATGCTCCCTGAGGAATTTTATCTGCGGGCCATTTTTCTAGCTGAACTTTCTGTGCGGTGATTTCCTCTCCCACGTCGATTGCCACCGCAGCAACGAAAATCTCCGTCAACACGCCTACCGGCTTGCTGTTTGCTTGAGCGCTGAGGTATTGGCTGGCAATTGCGGCAGCAGCGATGCCGCAAACTCCAGCGAGAATGAGATAAAGTGATTTGCTACGCATATCAGTTACCTGAAAAAGCCGGCGCGTTATCAATGAACACGCACGGCGAGAGAAATCGTGCCAAACGGACTTAATCGTTTCTTCGGAACAAGGCATGGATCCGCTGTAACCGTTACGCATTGAACAGCACTGAATCACCTAGTCGGCAAAGTTTGCCTGAATTACCTGTTTTGTGTTTTGGCCACGTGCATACCCTGGGTTCAGGGTATAGCCGATGTTTTGTCATCGGGTGAGAAAAGCATTCCTGACTCGCAAAAATACTTCTCTGAATTTCTCTACTCCTCTAACTCCCGCATCAGCGGGAGATCGCAAATCTCTAAATCGATTTCTGTTCTACATTGGTTCTCAGATGAGTAACCCCGCGAAGGCAAAATACGCGATGGAACCGATAGCCATCGGGATTCCATAAGGGAGAAGCATCATGTTCGGCTTTCTGTCTCGGGCGATCCCGGCAAGCTCTTTCGCATTTTTTGCTGTTTTCCACTCCTGAAGAATCTGATGCCCCATGGCGAGGTGTTTTTGTACCTCACCCTGCCTGAGTACCATGATCACGGCCATGATTCCTCCGACAATGGCGGTGGCAGCGAAGGCATACAGTGTGTTGGTGGTACCTAACCACGCTCCAATACCTGCTAGCAATTTCACATCGCCAGCGCCCATTCCACCGACGTTGCGTAAAAACAGCAAAAGGCACATGCCAACTACTGTACCTGCCAAGCTCCAACCGAAACCCGTTAGTCCACCGACAAGACTGCAGTGAACCCAGCCCCCGATGATGAAAGGAAAGGTAAGCCAATTGGGGACTTTTAAAATGGCTCCATCAATGATTGCCGCCACAACCAAAATGACGGTGACGAACCACACAGCCCCGTTTTCGAATATCTGTTCAAGAAGAGTGGACATGCTAGGAGACCTTTTTCACGATTTGATTGGAAAGCACGACAAAAACTGTCGTGGAAGTGGTAATCGTTCCAAGTGGTTAACGAGGTCCAGCAAGCCAACTGAACATTGCAAATAAAAGCGTGATCACACAACAAGCCAATTGCCAAGTGTAGGCGGTGGCGTCTGTTGGTAAGAAATTTAAGTTCATGGCGAGAGCCCCGGCGATGAAGGGGTTGAAATGACCTGCGGAATTCACTCAAAACGGAATGGCTGCTTGGAAATTTTCACACAGCTTTTCATGCACACCGTTCCCCGTGTCGCGATCGACTCTGGCCGGGTCAAATAGACCCATTCCCCCCGGAGAAAACGTGCTCCGCCAGATGCGTTGGACGGATCGCGAAGATCCGAACCAATCGACATCCATGGCGACTGCGGAAGCTTAGGCTTCCAACTAAGTTCGAAGAATTAGTTCGAGGTGAGTGCAGCACCCACTTCTTCGAATTTTGCATTGGTGTTGGTACCCAAGGCTGTAATGGCAGTCAGGCATACAACAACAATCAAAGCGAGCATGACCGCGTACTCAACTGCGGTAGGCCCATCTTCTTCCTTCAAGAAATTCACAACTCCGCTAATGAAATTCTTCATCTCTATCTCCTCACGAGTGAGACGCATACCCGAGGGCATGCGACGCAACCTGGTTTAAGATTCTTTGGATTAAGAATCAAAGTTATAGGCAGCCTCGTCTCCGACTTTCGTCTGACTCACCTTGGCACTGGTAAGAAATGCTTCCACCAGCAGTTTTCCATGGTAACCCGGCGATCCTATTTCTCGTTAGAAGTTAGGACCCGTGGTTTTGCGTCCCACCCTCTCAAGTGGTTTGCGTTTGACAAGGAAGCAAGGCTGACCAGTGTTGGAAGAAACCCGTGGATCACTTCGACACCGGTAGTGAATCGAACATCGATTCGCTCAATGGAAACCTATGTCACAAATTGCGTGTGTCAAAAAAAACGGATCAGGGACTCTTTTACACTGAGGAGCTTTTACTATTTCTAACGGTTATGCGCGTCATTCAGTCGTTTTGAGCCGATTTGGCATTTGCTGCATCGAAGGAGTGTCCGATTCAGTGTTCGGCAAGGGTCGACTGATATGCATCTTTTGCCTGTGCGTTCGGTTTATGGCACAATGCTGAGCGATGCGGACCAAGCACTGAGTAGGACAGGTCACACTGATACTAGTCTTAAGGACTCATGCTATGGATTTCTCGTTTTCCCCCGAATACGTGCCAAGGTAGCCAACATGAGTCATATCCTTAATCGACGAAACACGATCAAGTCCCTCTTTGTGGCTGGAGTCGGTGGCTACCATACAACGCATGCGAGTTTAGCTCGAGCTACCACACCCAATGAAAAACTGAATCTTGCTTGTATCGGTGTTGGAGGGAGAGGCTCTGCAAATGTGGGAGGTGTATCTAGTGAAAATCTGATTGCATTTGTGGATGTCGATGATTCACGAGCTAGTGGGGCATATAAAAAGCACCCAAACACAGCTCGCTTCAAAGACTATCGAAAGATGTTTGATCAAGTTGGGAGTAAACTAGATGGTGTCGTGATTAGCACTCCCGACCACGCCCACTTCCATCCCGCACATGCGGCGATGCATTTAGGTCTTCACGTATACTTGGAGAAACCACTGGCTCACAATGTGTGGGAGACGCGCACGCTGACAAACCTCGCAAGGGAAAAGAAGTTAGCGACTCAATTAGGTGCTCAGCGACATGCAATGGAGAATATGCATCGCGTGGTGGAGCTTATTCAGAGTGATACTATTGGTAAAGTTCAAGAAGTTCATTGCTGGGTCGGTGGAAGTCGTGGCATGCCCGCCATGCCTGCGGATCGACCTTCGATCCCTGATCACCTGGATTATGATTTGTGGGTGGGGCCTGCTAAGTATCGCCCCTATCATTCCACACACTGCCCATACGGGTGGCGATTTTGGTGGGACTACGGAACAGGGGAAACAGGAAATTGGGGCTGCCATATTTTGGACATCCCTTTCTGGGCATTGGGATTGAAGTACCCCACGCATGTGCAAGCTTCCGGACCCGAAGTCGATGCGGATCGTACACCCAAATCGATGAAAGTGACTTATCAATTTGCAAAGTCCAACCAAGGAGAGCCCGTGGCCCTGCATTGGGAGCACGGTACTCCTGCGATCCTTGAGCAGATGGGTTTATCCGCCAAGGGAAATAACACTCTTTTCGTCGGAGACAAAGGTAATTTGCTTTGCGGCTTTGGTCAGAGGGTTTTATTACCAGAAGCTCAGTTTGCGAACTTCGACGCACCCGATCCGTTCATCGAAGATTCACCCGGTTTCCATCGAGAATGGATTGAAGCTTGCAAGGGCGGAGAGCCCGCTACATGTAATTTTGATTATTCTGGACCTTTGGCAGAGACAGTCTTACTCGGCAACGTTGCATTCAGGGAAGGCAACTTTAAGTGGGATGCTGATCATTTGAGGACGACCGGTAACGAAAATGCTCAGCATTTAATTCGAGAACCTTATCGAAAAGGATGGGAGATTGCCACTGCTTGATTTGTCTCGCTTTGAGTGAACTTGTTGGGTACTTGGTTTACTCGTTAGGTATCGCGACTTGGGTTGGATGCTGCAGGTAGCTGAGGAGATCATTGATCTCCTCTAAGCTCAGGGCGTCCAAAAGCCCATCAGGCATGGGAGAGAGGTTTGTTTTTCGAACGTATTCAACCTCACGGCGATCAATATTCAATCGTTCCGTAGCCGTTTGAAGCGTGATTGTACGATCGCTCTGTTCAGTGATTAATCCGTTAAGGGTACGTCCATCTTCAAGCAGAATGATTTGCATCCGGTAGTCTTTATCGACAAAGCTGCTTGGGTCAATGATGTTTTGAAGAAGATAATCAAGATTAGAGCGATTCCCACCAGTTAGGTCTGGGCCAATCTTTTCTCCCTCTCCGTAGAGTCGATGGCAGTTTTTGCATAATTTCCCGAAGAGGATGCGACCTTTTGACAGATCGTTCGATGTGGCCGCTGCTAGTTTTATTTTCAGCTCATCAATAAGTTCTTGTTTCGCTCGAGGGGTGTCTCGAATATCTCCCCATGTTGCGGTGAGTTGCTTCTTCAGATTGGTATCTGCAAAACTCTTTATCTGACGCACTTGATAGGCTTGGAGATCTTTTTTGGGTATTTTACCTTCCGAAATCGCTTGAAGAAGTTCTGCTGCAAATTCAGGTCTTGATGCGAGAATCGAAATAATCTGCGGACGCTTGGGACCGCGAAAACGATTGTAATTTTTGACCAGCTGCTCACCGATGCCTGGCTCGTTGATGGTGGCCAAGCCACGAGCAGCAATAAAATTCACGCGATTGTCATCTAGAAGTTGAAAACAAATATCTCTGAGTTGAGGGATTCGATTTTGAATTAAGGTTTCAATAGCTTGGATGCGGAGTGGGACATTCGTTTGATTGCGATCCAACGCTAATGCTTTGACATCGTCAATGGCTCGCCCATCCCCGAAGAGCACGCTCAATTCCTGTATGAGGGATGCAGTCTCATGGGTAGCCGCTGTTTGCACTTTTGGCCAGATTTGTGGCATATTTGCCCGTTGCCAGCCCTTGAGCCCCTGACTGAATCCGGTCAGGATCGCTCGTAGTTTTGATTTCTCCCGCAATCCAATTTGAAGCAAGTGGTTTGCGTTTTCAGGATGTGTATCCATTTGTTCTCCCACACTCCTCGCAATGAGACGGAGTGTGGTGGTTAACTGACTATTCTTCGCAATTTTTATCAGAGCCTCGGGCGTTTTTTCACTCACTGCTGTGATTCCGTACCAGATCATGAGAGGCAGGTTGTGATCCTCTGAATCTTCACTGTGCCGTACTAATTGAGTGGCCAGATTGACTCGAGATTCCAATGGGAGTCGCTGGAGCGTTGATGCGAGTGTAAGACGCACGAGAGATGATGATTCCGAAACCGCCATATCGGTCAGAAGTGGGATGATGGTCTTTTCGTCATTTCCTGCTCGGGTTTGGAAGGGGTGTGCAGACTGAGTATGGCGTTGGTCAGCGGAGAGGGGGCCCATCGCGTCATCAATCCTCCAGTCCTCCGTCAGTAATCGTATTGCCCATGCTCTGAGGTGTTCATTTGCATGCCTCAAGGTCTTGATATGTACCTCTGCTGGAATGCACCCTAATCCATGAAGCGTGAGATAGGTTTGAACCAGAAGCCTTGAATTCGAAGCTTCGGCCTTTTCGTGTAATTCCCAAAGCTTTCGTATCGCTGCAGTGAGGTTAGCACCAAGCTGATTCCTGCGAATCAGTTCCAGCCTAGCTTGCCGTGTGTACCAGAGATTCACTTTGCTGTGCGAATCAGCCAGTGCCTCCTGCGACCATTTTAGGAGATTGTTATCGCTGGGCGTCGGCCCATCACCGTATTGCACCTTAAAAATGCGACCGCTCGTGCGATGCACACCGGTATGCTCGTGGCATTCGCCGGCGTCGCTCCAATCAATCAGGAAAACGCTCCCGTCGGGTCCCGTACTCAGGTCCATCCCTCGGAACCATTCATCTTCGGAGAGCAGAAAATCCGGTTCGTGCTTGGCGAGATAACCGCTTCCATGACGCTCCAATCGTTCTTGATTTGCACGCCGCCCATGCATATTCAGAGTGAATAATTTTCCTCGATATTGATCAGGCCAATTGTCACCGTTGTAGATCATCGCACCGATATGTGCATGTCCTCCCCCGTAGTCATTTGCAGCACCCCCACGAGAATCCGTCCAATTCTTTCCTGTGTCAAAGTGCCAATGGTCGGCATGGAAATCAATTAGCTCGTAGGTCTTCCGGTTCGGGTCAAGCGTGAAAGGTCGAGTGAAGTGTGCGCCTGGAATCATGTGCCACAGATGGCCATTGACTGTGTTCACGAAGAAAGCTTCACCCACTTCATTCCAGTCATGGCCCCATGGATTGGTCGTCCCTGTCGTGAGCACCTCAACCTGTTTTTTGAGTGGATGGTAACGCCAGATCCCACCTTCCAATGCCAGTCGTTGATTGTCGGGATCACCAGGGAAACCAATTCGCCCTGGACATGAACCTCCACACCGGCCATACAGCCATCCATCAGGGCCAAATCGCAATCCATTTGCGAAATTATGATAGTTTTGATCGGCTACATGAAATCCATCGAGAACCACTTCAGCATCTGAATCAGGAACGTCGTCGTGATTGCGGTCAGGAATGAATAGGAGCTGCGGTGGACACATTAACCAGATACCATCAAGTCCAATTTCAATTCCAGTTAGCATCTGAAGTTGATCAGTGAATACGGTTCGCTTTGTTTGTTGCTTTGATCCGGTCCCGTCAAAGATTACTACTCGATCACGCAGATCGAGCTGAAATCTTTGCTGTCGTTCTGCATAGGTATAGTTTTCTGCAATCCATAGTCGTCCGCGTCCATCCCAAGCCATTGCAATGGGATTCTGTACATCCGGCTCAGCGGCAAAAACGGATGCCTCAAAGCCCTTCGGAAGCTTCATGCGATCTGCTGCCAACTGAGCCGGCATCAAGCCATCTTCGCTAACGGGTTCGGTGTTAAAGAGTTTCGGAAAATCAGAGGCAGATACTGCAAATACTGGAATATTGAGACCTAAAAGCAGCAGGATGAAAAATCGCATTGACTGTGTCGATAAAAGGTTAGAGGGGCAGTCCATAGAGGTTCACAAGGAAAAACATTGACTGGCGTGAGAGATCATCCATTATCTCTAAATTTGATGCACCATCATGATGGTCTTTGGATCGCTACACTTTTGATCCACTGGTGTTCCTGTCATCACAACTGATTACCAGAGTATGATTTCAGGATTCAAGTCGTTGACAAATTTTACGTTTGATTGCGATTTCATGATGCGAAAAGCGTCAATCACCAAGGCCAGAGGCTTCTGCTCGCCAACGACCGTGGTTCGGTGAGGGGAGCGAAGAGCAATGAGATAGGGGATATCTCCATATTTCACTGCGCCCGGTACAAAGTTTTTGTCGTTAAAGTGGCGAACGTCACCATAGCGAGAACCCTTGGTCTTTAAGATCGCATGGTCAATGATAGGTCCCGCGATGGTAGCTGCAGGAACCGACCAAGCGCTCGTCCCTTGATCTCCTAGTAAAAGAATTGGCTTGCCTGCATGGGAGGGATCCGAAAAATGATTAACCGCTGCGATGACAGTAAGAAGATCCGAGCACCGTTCGGCGGCCAGGGATCGGTTGTAGCCGTAAGTAAATGCAGAGTAAGCTCGCTTGTCATCGACTAATCTCGGACCCTGCTCTTGTGCTTCTTTAGTGGACCACTCGCCTTGGTGCATCAGGTCTGGAAGCACGACGGTCAACCCTCGATCGAGAAAATCCATCAGCTCGGGTGAGGGAGAGCCCGAGTCATCAAAGGCGTCGCCTTTTCCAAATTCATGCGTCCAAATCAAATAGCCTGTATGTGTACTTTTTTTGTCGTGGTTTGCTACCAGCAGGGGTAGCTCCGTTTCCCGTTCTGGACATCTTAGAAGAACTCGGGATATCTTTGCATCTTCGATCACCACCGAACCTAGATCTGTCCATTGGGTTAACGACGGCAAGCCTTGATCAAAAATGACGTCCCATGCCCGACCGTACCATTTTTTGAATTCCCCAAAGGAACTCTGATCGCGAGGGTAAGCCTGCTTGAGGATGGATTTTGATTGCTCATCCCACCAGCGACAAACCGATCGTTCATGGGCTACGCCGGTTTCCTTTGGTGCTGGATGCTCCTCATTCCACACTGCGGATTCAGCTTCAGTTAGACCCTTAAAATCTTGCTCGATCACAGGGATATCCAGTCCAAGTTCAAGGTGCCGGTTCATCCAATGATACATTGTGGCTCGAGTGACGTAGTTGTAATTGTGCTTGAAGTGCAGCATTGGGCGACAGTAGACATCCTCCTTACTTCCAATCATCGCATAGAGCCACTGTAGTTCCGGATAACCATCTTTCATCATGTCTCGAGTCCAATCATCCGCTGCAGTCATTGCTTGTGGGCGAGGAGCGAATAAAGCTGCGAGTTCAACGTTTCCAGTATCTATTCGCAGTAGATTGCAGTTTTCACAGTAACAGCCTCCCTGCATGGATGTGGAAACCATGCCGTTCGGAAATGATACCTTCACTCGAGTGTCAATCGCTCCCAATAAGATGGATTGGGTTCCACCTCCACTACCGCCAGTCACGGCAAGTCTATTGGCGTCCACATCAGGAAGTGATTCAAGGAAATCCAGTGCTCGGATTGCATTCCATGTTTGCAGGCCCATGATGGATTGGCATCGAAGATCTGCATCCGCGCTGAAGAAAATCCATGATGAATCGATTTCATTTTGCTCCTCCGGGCGTGGGTTCTGATGGCGGTGAGCCACCTCGTATCGGATCTGCACTGAATCTTCGTAGCCAAGCATGTCAAAGATAAAGGTCACGCATCCCATTTTGGCCAATTGAACACAGCGAGCAATTTTGGGTGTTCGGCCCGACTCGGTGAAGTGCTCCGCTCCTTGCGCGAGCTGTGAAGCCAGCTCACTGTCAGAATGCGATTGCATTCTGCCCCCATGTCCATGCGGACATAAAATACCCGGACGTTTGGCCTGTATTTCACCTGACGGACGGAATAGAAGACCGGTTACAAAATGACCTGGGAGGCTCTCGAAATAGACTTTTTCAATCGAAAATCCCTCCCTTTCGGTCTTGCCGTGAACGACGGCATTGAGTGGTGTTTTCGTTGGCATTGGCCAAAGTCCGGTGGCAACCAGAATCCGACGCCGAAGTTGCTCAGCGCGTAGATGCCACCATCCCACGTCCGAAGGAACCTGGAATGGAAAATGGCCGTTAATGGTTTTATCTGGCTGTTGCC
>JAYYHM010000125.1:0-3042 GCA_036148415.1 Planctomycetota bacterium | reverse complement strand
CACGCATCCACATGGTGGCAAAGGGGTCGATCTGTTCACCTCGAACCTTATCCGAGGTGGTCTCACTTTTATCTGCTTGAGCAAAGCAAGGCGAGCAAAGGATTAGCGAGGCGAGGATAATCCCAGGCCAATGCCCACATCCCGGCAAACCCTCCCAATGTGTTAGATCTCTCAATATGCTCAATTTACACCCATGTCACCTTCTTTGGAGGTTTCCTCCACCAGACGGCTCACCACCTCCCGTGCGTTGACGCCCTCGCTCTGCGCGGCAAAAGTGGTAATCAGACGATGAGACAGAACCGATTCTGCCACTGCTTGTATATCCTCTAAACTCACCATGTATTGCCCGCGGAGAGCTGCCCGTGTCTTGCCACCCAGAATCAAGTATTGGATAGCTCGTGGTCCGGCCCCCCACGAAACATAAGATTTCATCCACGAGGGTGAGACCTGCTCCTGTGGACGAGTCTTTCGCACCAAGCGAACTGCATATCGATAGATGTGATCCGGGACAGGTATCCTGCGAACTAATTGCTGGTAGCCCAATATCTCCTCACCGGACATCAAAGCGTCAAGCGTGACCAAATCATCTCCGGTAGTCGATCTCGCTATCTGGATCTCCTCCTCCTCAGATGGATAGGTCAGTTCAATCAAAAACATAAAACGATCCAGCTGGGCCTCCGGCAGAGGGTAGGTCCCTTCTTGCTCAACGGGGTTTTGAGTAGCCAGGACCATGAAGGGTTGCTCGAGTTCATAAGAAGAGCCGAGCACTGTCACGCGCCGCTCTTGCATCGCTTCGAGCAAAGCAGCTTGCGTCTTAGGTGGCGCGCGATTAATCTCATCGGCCAGCACAATATTCGAAAAGATCGGACCTTTGACAAATTTAAACTCTCGTCGTCCGTCTGGCGTGTCTTGAAGGATATCCGTACCGGTGATATCCATCGGCATCAGGTCCGGAGTAAATTGAACTCGATTGAAGTTCAGCGAGAGCGTCTCGGACAACTTGCTCACAAGCAATGTTTTTGCAAGACCTGGCACTCCCATCAGCAATCCATGACCTCGGGCAAAGAGAACAATCGCCAGTTGTTCGATGACCTCCTTTTGCCCTACGATCACCCGTCCGAGCTCCCGCTTAAGTCGCTCGTGACAATCACATAACTGCTCAATCTGCAAAACATCGTCAGAGGTTAGGGTCGCTGATTGTTGCTGACCGGATTGATCCTTACCAAGATGCTCAGACGACGGGCTCATATAAAAGGCTTCCTGCGGAAATCGATTGAAGCTGAACAGATTATCTGTCTTTCTGGCGTAAATCAAGGATTGAAACCACCCTCTCGGCAGCTTCACCGAGTTGTATTCACTGTTACAACCGGACCCGCTTACCTACCCTCAAGGAAGAATTGCCCTAGAATGCACGACTGTGGTAGATAAAAAGCGGATGAAGTGTAATCTCGGGCTCACGGGACTCGCGGAGAATCTCTCCCAAACGAGCAAGTTTAGTTCACTAACCTTTCCTTGTGAATTAACTTGCCTGCACCTGAACGGAAATCCTGGACCCACCCCCTGTTAGGATCGCAACAAAATAATGGATCGAGAGCCCAGACAACGGACAGCTGCGCTTCCTTTTATACTCATTACACTCTTCATCGATATCCTTGGCATTGGCGTTATCGTGCCCGTGCTTCCCGGATTGGTCAAACAACTGCTTGAGGCTGAGGGCATCGCTGTCGTAGACCCTATCTCGGGGGAGATTTTGGAGCCGGGCGTTAGTCAATCGGAGGTTGCTGAAGATGAAAAGTATGCTTTGGCTGGGCGTTATGTAGGTGTGATTGCGGCGAGCTACGCTTTTATGCAGTTCATCTTCGCGCCAATCATGGGAGGACTTTCGGATCGTTTTGGAAGACGCCCCATCATCCTCATTTCGCTATTTGGTTTAGGAATTGATTTTCTCATCCAAGGCTTCGCCCCGAATATTCGTTGGCTGTTTGTCGGCCGAATCATTGCGGGGATCATGGGCGCTAATTTTGCAACCGCTAACGCCTACATCGCCGATGTTTCAACGGATGAGAATCGCGCACGGAACTTTGGGTTTATGGGAATGATGTTTGGCTTAGGCTTCACCATCGGACCGGCTCTCGGAGGTCTCTTGGGAGCCTACAATTTGCGAGCTCCGTTCTTTCTCGCCGCGGGCCTCGCCCTACTGAACTGGCTTTATGGTTATTTCATTCTCCCTGAATCCCTTCCTAAAGAGAAGCGTGGCACGTTTACCCTGGTCCAAGCCAATGCTTTTTCAAGCTTCTTCAGACTTCGAAGGTATCCACTGGTCATGGGACTTGCTGTCGTCTTTGCATGTAAATCCCTCGCACAACGAGGCCTCGAAAACGGATGGGTGCTCTATACCGATTATCGATATGACTGGGACAGGGTCACGAACGGAATGGCACTCGGGCTCGTCGGCATCTGTGCCATTTTTGTCCAAGGTGGCTTAGTCCGTCCGGTAGTTAAAAGATTTGGAGAGAGAAAGACCGTTATCTTCGGCAGCTTGATGGGGATACTGGGGTTCCTCGGATACGGACTAGCAACTGAAGGCTGGATGGTCTACGTGGTCATCGTCAGCACTTCCGTTGGAGGACTCGCCGGGCCAGCCATACAGAGTCTTGTGACCAGGAATGTAGCTGAAACGGAACAGGGACAGGTTCAAGGCTCGTTAATCTCGATGACGAGCCTAACGAATATTATTGCCCCACTATTTTTCAATTCCTTTCTTTTCAGTTACTTCATCAGTCCCGAAGCCCCGATTCACCTACCCGGTGCACCCTTTCTTGTTGGCGCATGTCTGCTAGCAGCATCGACTCTGATTGCCATCGCCGTCTTCCAACGAAATCCAGAAGCCCCAACCTCGATTGAGTAAAGCTCCGAGCACCAATCTCTATGCTTCTCTGTAGGAACGAACCTGATTTCTTCCCGGTGCCATAAACGCGACCAGTTCGAAGTGTCTTAAGGCAAAATTCTGACGATGCGCTTACCCGTCACTTTTTTTGCATC